>JAJDYQ010000047.1 GCA_022825085.1 Gammaproteobacteria bacterium | reverse complement strand
GGCATGATGGAATGTAAGAAATCACTGGTTGAAGCCAATGGCGACATAGACGCCGCTGCCGACCTTTTGCGTAAGGCAGGTGTAGTCAGAGCGGATAAAAAAGCGGGGCGTATTGCTGCCGAGGGCATTGTAACAATCGTTGAGGAAGGCAACGCCGTGGCGATTTTAGAAGTGAACTGTGAGACCGATTTCGCGGCCAGAAATGACGATTTCAAAGACTATGTCGAAGCACTGGCAAAGCGGATACTGGCTGAGCGGCCTGCGGATATGGCGGCTTTGAATGCTCTTCCTCTGCATGATGGTGGTAATTCGGTAGCCGACAGCCTGAAAGACCTGATCGGTAAAGTAGGCGAAAACATGAATATCCGCCGCTTCAAGGTCATGGAAGGCGATAATCCTGGCAGCTATCTGCACAAGATCGGTCCGGCGGCGCGTATTGGTGTGACAGTCCTGCTGGAAGGTGGAGATACCACACTGGCCCGCGATATCGCGATGCACATTGCAGCCTCTGCTCCGCAATTTATTGATATCGATACCGTTGATCCGGAAGTGCTGAAAAAAGAAAAAGCCATTCTGACCGAACAGGCAAAAGAAAGCGGCAAGCCTGCTGATATTATTGAAAAAATGGTTACAGGGCGCGTGAACAAATTTTTGAAGGAAATTACCCTGCTGAGCCAGCCTTTTGTCAAAGACCCGGACACAACCGTTGAGGGCCTGCTCAAGGCAAATAATGCCAGAGTGATTTCATTCATCCGCTTCGAGCTGGGTGAGGGCCTTGAAAAGAAGGAAGAGAACTTCACCAAAGAAGTGATGGCTCAAGCCAAAGCCGTGCAATAATGTCTGCAACACCGGTTTTCAAACGCATCCTTCTCAAACTGAGTGGTGAGGCCCTGATGGGGGCCGGTGATTATGGTATTGATCCGGAAATGATCGGTTTCGTCGCGTCCGAGATCGAATCCGTTATTGAGCTTGGTGTGCAGGTTGGTGTAGTGATCGGTGGTGGTAATATATTCCGTGGTGCCGGTTTGGCGGCGGGTGGTATGGACCGGGTAACCGGAGATCACATGGGGATGCTGGCGACAGTAATTAACTCTCTGGCAATGCAGGAAGCGCTGGAAAAGCTCGATTTGCGAGCACGTGTCATGTCAGCAATTTCAATCAATGAAATGTGCGAAGACTATATTCGCCGCCGTGCGGTACGACACCTTGAGAAAGGGCGGGTGGCGATATTCGCGGCAGGTACGGGCAACCCGTTCTTTACCACGGACTCTGCGGCCAGCCTGCGTGCGATTGAAGTCGGTGCCGATATTCTTTTGAAAGCGACCAGAGTGGATGGAGTTTACTCGGCTGACCCTGTCAAAAATCCTGATGCTACCCGTTACAGCCGGATTTCCTATGACGAAGCACTATCCCGCAAGCTGGGTGTGATGGATGCCACAGCGATTGTATTATGTCGAGACAACAACCTGCCCTTGCGGGTACTGAATATCAATGAAAAAGATGCGCTGAGGTGCCTGATGCTGGGTGCCGATGTTGGCACACTGGTCAATTAATCCGAGTAAACAGGGAGACACAAATGGTTGAAGAAGTTATAAAAGCTGCCAGACGCAGGATGGGTAAATCACTGGATGCGCTGGCGGCAGAACTTACAAAAATACGCACCGGGCGTGCCAATGCGAGCCTGTTGGACCATATAAAAGTGCAGTACTACGGCTCCGAAGTGCCGCTCAACAACGTAGCCAATATCATTGCCGAAGATGCCCGCACCCTGACCATCACTGCCTATGAAAAAGACATCGTCCCGGTTATTGAAAAAGCCATCCTGTCATCCGGTCTGGGTATTACGCCGAATACAATGGGCACGGTTATTCGGATTCCGATGCCGCCACTGACCGAAGAACGCCGCCGTGATCTGGTGAAAGTTGTTAAAGGTGAAGCCGAAGGTGCCAGAGTGGCCATACGGAATATACGTCGTGATGCCAACAGTGACTTAAAAACCATGACCAGAGAAAAGCAGATTGCCGAAGACGAAGAGCGCCGGGGGACGGACCGGGTACAAAAATTGACGAATGAGTTTATTGCCCGTATTGACGTCATAATCGCGGAGAAAGAAAAGGAGCTCCTGGAAATCTAGCATTTATGGGTGCTGTTGCTGACAATAAGGCTTTAACCATGCCCGATCACATTGCGATTATCATGGATGGTAATGGGCGCTGGGCGAAGCGGCGTAATGAATCGCGGCACAAGGGTCATCGTCAGGGAGTAAAAACCGTCAAGAATATTGTCAAGGCATGTATAAAAAACAATGTTCGCTACCTGACACTATTTGCCTTCAGCAGTGAGAACTGGAAGCGACCGCGCACGGAAGTTGGCCTGTTAATGGACCTGTTTATAGCGGCACTGGGCAGCGAGGTCAAAGAGCTGGACGAAAATGGTGTTCAGTTGCGTTTTATTGGTGATCGCAACCATATTCCTGCCGATGTTCAGCGTGCTATGGAAGATGCGGAAACGCGCACGGCAGCCAACGATACCCTGGTACTGATTATTGCTGTCAGTTATGGTGGGCGATGGGACATAATGCAGGCCGCGCAACGACTGGCCGAGCAAGTCAGAGCCAAAGAAATAAACGTGGAAGATATTACAGAAGAATCCCTGTCAGAAAATATCTCCACGGTGAATATCCCCGCGCCGGATCTGTTTATACGTACCGGAGGCGAGCACCGCATAAGCAACTTCCTTCTGTGGCAACTGGCTTATACAGAACTCTATTTTACCGACACTCTGTGGCCGGACTTCAATGAAATGGCCTTTGGCAGGGCATTAAAAGACTATGCCAAACGTCAGCGCCGCTACGGGATGACTTCGGAACAAGTGACATCCAGCAAGGTTACTCATGCTTAAGGTCCGTATTTTCACGGCACTGGTGCTCATCCCGTTACTGTTGGCAGCGATTATCTGGCTGCCTACCGACTACCTTGCCGTATTTCTGGGCGGTGTTATTCTGATGGGTGGCTGGGAATGGTCCCGCCTGTCCGGTTTTATTGATGAAACACCTCGACTGATCTACGTTGCTCTGATTGCAGCCGCCATGTGGTATGGATATGACTGGATAGGTCGGGACCATGCCGTACAATACATGCTTTATTTCATACTGATCGGGTGGATACTGGCGTTTATCTGGCTGGCACTGGCCCCGGTAGAAAAAGTGCTGTCAAACACGATCAGCCTGTATTTTCGCGGCCTGATCGGAATAGCCATGCTGATTCCATCCTGGCTTTCCCTGCTATGGCTGCACTCACTGGGAGACCATGGCTTACACCTCCTGTTATCTCTATTCATACTGATCTGGATGGCAGACACAGGTGCCTACTTCATCGGCAGGCTGGCGGGCATTACCCGACTGGCACCGACCATCAGCCCCGGCAAAACCCTGCAAGGAACCTATGGAGGGCTTGCCGCAACAGTCATCTCGGCTCTCCTGCTGAGCTATCCCCTGCAATTCGATGATATACACCGACTGCAATTTATCAGTCTGGCCCTGCTTATCGGTATTTTTTCAACGGTTGGCGACCTGCTTGAGAGTGTAGTGAAGCGCACCTCCGGACTCAAAGACAGCGGCAACCTGCTTCCGGGGCACGGTGGTGTTATGGATAGAATTGACAGCCTGACCGCTGCCGCGCCGATCTATGTACTGGTGCTCGGCTGGTTTCCTGGGCTTATGGCGGGTATTCAGCCATGAGAGACCCCGACAATCGAATCGGCATAGCCATTCTCGGAGCAACCGGCTCCATTGGTTGCAATACACTGGATGTGCTGACCCGCCATCGTCAGCAATATGAAATAATCGCCCTGACGGCAAACGACAATATTCAGCGCATGACTGAAATATGCCGTACCCACCGACCGAAGGTGGCCGTAATGGCCAATGTGGACGCAGCGAAAAAGCTGGCCACCAATCTGGCTGATACGGATATTGAGGTTATATCCGGTGCTGAATCCCTGCAACATGTCGCCTGCCGGGAAGATGTTGACTATGTTATGGCCGCGATTGTCGGTGCGGCGGGGCTGCTATCCACCCTGGCGGCGGCCAGAGCCGGCAAGCGCATATTGCTCGCCAACAAAGAGGCGTTGGTCATGTCTGGAGACATACTGATGCGAACCATACAGGAAAACGGAGCGGAACTGCTGCCGATTGACAGCGAACACAATGCCATTTTCCAGTCTCTGCCGGACAACTTTCGTGATGGCCTGTCGCAGGCAGGTGTTAAACGCATCTACCTGACGGCATCCGGGGGAGCGCTCAGAACGATGCCGATAGAACAGCTTGATTCAGTAACGCCCGAGCAGGCCATTGCGCACCCGAACTGGGACATGGGGCGCAAAATCTCGGTTGATTCTGCGACCATGATGAACAAGGGCCTGGAAGTGATTGAAGCGCACTGGCTGTTTGGAGCGTCGGCCTGCGATATTCAAGTAGTCATACATCCTGAAAGCGTTGTCCACTCCATGGTGGCATACTCCGACGGGTCAGTGCTGGCACAACTGGGCAACCCCGATATGCGCACACCGATTACCCACAGTCTGGCGTGGCCGGACCGTTATGAATCAGGAGTTGAACCTCTGAACATCCTTGAAACTGCCCGGTTGAACTTTGAAGCTCCAGACATGCGCAGATTTCCATGTCTGGAACTGGCCTATGAAGCCCTGCGCCAGGGAGGGACATCGCCGGCGACACTGAATGCTGCGAACGAAGTAGCGGTTGAAGCGTTTCTTGACAACCGGTTAAAATTTACCCGGATTTCAGGTTTGATCGAGCAAGTGCTGGAGACAGCGGAGCACCACCCGGCAGACACTCTTGAGACCATTCTTGCGGCGGACCGACAAGCCCGTGCTGCTGCAGAAACCCTGCTATCCTCAGGTGTTGCATAATGGAAATCATACAGAGCATTATCTTTTTTATCATTGCTATTGGCATTCTGGTAACGGTCCATGAATTTGGTCATTTCTGGGTAGCCCGTCGGCTGGGAGTGAAGGTACTGAGATTTTCAATCGGTTTTGGCAAACCCCTTTTGATGCGCAAAGCCGGCGATGGTACCGAATACATACTGGCGGCAATACCTCTGGGTGGTTATGTTCGGATGCTGGGTGAGCAGGATGATGAAATTAACGAAACCAACCGGCATCAGGCCTTTAACCACAAACCGCTTATCGTGAGAACAGCGATTGTATCTGCGGGGCCGCTGCTGAACTTCATTTTCGCCATTATGGCCTACTGGCTGATTTACACCGTGGGCCTGCCTGGGCAGATTGCCATGATTGGAGAAATAACCAGAGACTCCATTGCGGCCCAGGCTGGTATGAAGGCTGACGAACAAATTATTCGAGTCAACGACACGCAGACCCCCGACTGGACAACGGCAAACGATGCGCTGCTGAAAGCCGTCATAGCAGACACCGGACTGGATATTCATACCCGCACCGATTCAGGTGGCTTGCGTCGTTACCGGTTATCCCTGACAGATCAAACCGGGCTAATCAATGATAACGGACTGGTGAGCAATCTGGGTCTGCAACCCTGGAGGCCGCCTGTATGGATAGGCGAGGTTACTGCGGGAGGTCCGGCGCACAAAGCGGGACTGCAACAGGGAGATTTAATTATCAGTGCGGACGGACAGGAAATCCGCAACTGGACCCAATGGGTGAGATATATCAGCGAAAGGCCGGGCAGGCCCATTCACATTATTGCCGAGCGGCATACCGGACAAGCAGAACTGACAGTGATACCGGAGCGAGTCCATGCTGATGGCAGAGACATAGGGAGAATTGGCGTACACGGTCATATTCCTGAAGAAATTCGCCGTCGCCACTATGTAGAAATCTCATACAATCCACTGGCGGCTGTTGCCGAAGCGATTGAACAGACATGGGACCTGTCTATACTCATGGTCAGGATGCTGGGGCGCATGATAGTGGGAGAAGCATCCTACAAAAACATCAGTGGCCCCATAACAATAGCCCATTATGCGGGTATCACTGCCGAACTGGGATGGCTGGAATATGTACGTTTTCTGGCTCTCATCAGCATCAGCCTGGGCGTATTGAATTTATTGCCCATACCCATGCTGGACGGGGGACATTTACTCTATTACGCTATAGAATCAGTTCGGGGCAGGCCACTGTCCGATGAGGCCATGGCGACCGGACAGCAAATCGGTCTGATATTTTTGATTTTGATCATGGGGCTGGCGTTTTATAACGACTTTGGTCGGCTGCTTGGTTGAAGCCGACATAATGGAAAAAAGAGAATGAAATTAACTTGCTATAGAGTATTGCTGATTTTTTTCATGGGGTATGGCATTGCAGGCTCCGTGCTGGCAGACAGTTTTACGGTGGAAGATATTCGTATTGAAGGCATTCAAAGAATATCTGCCGGCACGGTTTTTAACTATCTCCCGGTCAGGGTAGGAGAAGAATTTAGCGAATCCCGCTATGCCGAATCGGTTCGTGCCCTGTACGAAAGTGGCTATTTTCAGGACATTCGGCTGGAGCGTCAGGGCAATGTCCTCATTATAGCTGTGGAAGAAAGGCCGGCCATTGCCAGCGTTGAATTTTCTGGCAACAAGGAAATTGGCACTGAAGAACTCAAAGAGGCACTGAAAGGTATCGGGCTGTCGGAAGGAGAAGTATTCAGGCAGGCCATTCTTGAGACAGTGGAAGACGAGATGCGCCGGCAATACTATGCTAACGGCAAATACTCAGTAAAAATAACCTCCACTGCGACCCCGCTGGAACGTAATCGTGTGGCCATTCAGATTGACATATCGGAAGGCAAGGTAGCCAAAATCAAGGAAATCAACATTGTTGGCAATACTGTTTTCGATGATGAAGAACTGCTGGACCAGTTTGAACTATCCATTCCGGCCTGGTACTCACTTTTCTCCAAATCCGATCAATACTCCAAACAAAAACTGTCATCCGATCTTGAGACCCTCAGCTCACACTACCTGGATCGTGGTTATCTGAAATTTAACATAGACTCCACCCAGGTCTCCATCACGCCGGACAAGCAGGACATCTACATCACCATTAACATTACCGAAGGTGGGCAATACAGAGTTTCGGAGATAAAAGTATCCGGCAAGCTGCTGCATGTTGATGAAAAACTGATCAAGGCCGTCAAGGTTAGAAATGGAGATATATTCTCCCGACGGCTGATTGTTGAAAGCACGGACAGCCTGACCGAACTGATGGCCAATGACGGCTATGCGTTTGCCAACATTAACGCCATTCCAGAAGTCAACGAAGAAGACAATACGGTTTCGCTGACCTTTTTTGTTGATCCGGGACGGCGCATATACGTCAGGCGCATCAATGTCTCCGGCAACTCCAAGACACAGGACGAAGTCGTCCGTCGAGAACTTCGCCAGATCGAAAACGCCTGGATGTCCACTGAAAATATCGAAAAATCGACCACACGCCTGGAACGGCTTGGATACTTTAGTCAAGTCAATGTTGAAACCCCCTCGGTGCCGGGCAACCCTGATCAAGTGGATGTGAACTACTCTGTTACCGAGCAGCCGTCCGGGTCACTGACAGCGGGCGTTGGATACTCACAATCGCAGGGACTGCTGCTAAGCACATCCGTTACCCAGGACAACTTTCTGGGATCAGGAAAGCGGTTTGGTTTCAGCATCAACACCCGTGATGCCGATACAGCTTACGGACTCAACTACAACAACCCCTACTATACGGCTGACGGAGTGAGTCGTGGTTTCAACATAATACTAAAAGAGCGGAATGCGGAAGAACTGGGGACATCCGACTACACGACCGACCAGCTTTTGATGAGAGTGAACTATGGGATTCCGATTTCGGAGACAAATACCATATTTGCCGGTTTCGGATATGAACGTCTTGATCTGGAACTGGCCGGTGGCGCACCGAGTGAAATACGGGATTTTGCTGCTGAACACGGTGAGAGATACAAAAACCTGGTAGCGATTGCAAGCTGGGTCAACGACAAACGCAACCGGGCTGCGCTACTGGCTGATCGGGGTACCTACAACCTGATCAGTGGTGAATTTACATTCCCCGGCAGTGGTCTGGAGTACTACAGACTGACCTACCGTCATCAGACCTACATTCCCCTGACAGACCATACCACCTTGCTGCTGAACGGCGAACTGGGTCTTGGGGACGGCTATGGAGAACTGGACGACCTGCCATTCCTCGAACATTTCTATGCCGGTGGAATTGCCTCGGTGCGTGGTTTCAAGGACAACACCCTGGGGCCAAGAGACTCCCAGGGAGAACCTTTTGGTGGTGATTTCAGAATAATTGGCAACATAGAATTTTTAATGCCGATGCCATTTTTTGAAGAAGATAACAGGGCCTGGCGATTTGCCCCGTTTATAGACATGGGAAATGTATTTGCAAGCCCTGGTGATTTCGAAACGAGTGAAATGCGTTACTCGGCCGGTATCGGTATGCGCTGGTTATCGCCGATAGGACCATTGAAAATGAGTTTTGCGCGCCCGTTGAATGATGAGCGTGGTGATGAACTTCAGAGGTTCCAGTTTACCTTTGGGGCAACCTATTAAAATTTACATATATGAGGTATATTGTGGTTAACATGCATACTAAAGCGGCTTTTGCCATTCTCCTGTTTTGCCTGCATACAGTAACGGCCAGTGCTGAGGAACCTAAAATTGGTTTTGTCAACCCGGTTGATCTGCTGGACAAGGCACCGCAGACAATGGCGGCCAAAGAAAAAGTCGAACGCGAATTTAAGGAGCGGGATAATGAACTGGTGGAAAAACAGAAAGATCTGCGTCGTGAAGAAGAAAGACTGAAGCGGGATGGCAGCACCATGTCAGACGAAGCCCGTAAAAAACTTGAGGTAGATATTTCCAGGATAAGGCGTGAACTGAAGCGTGATCTTGACGACTTTCGCGAAGACTTTTCACTGGCGCGCAACCGTGAAATGTCGAAACTGCAACAACAGATCAATGAAGCCATTGTCAAACTGGCAAAAGACGAAAAATTTGATCTTATAGTAGGAGACTCTGTTGTATATGCGAGTGAACGAATAGACATTACAGAGCAGGTTTTGAAAGTCCTTCGTGAAGAATTCAAAGAAAGTGCGGGGCAGTAACCACGGCAACCTGTCTTTAAACAGCCGGCCTGCAGAGTGAACCATGGCCTGTCTTCTTGGAGAACTGGCAGAATATGCCGGCTGCAGACTCAAAGGGAACCCGTCAATAGAGATCGACAGAGTTTGCACTCTGCATGATGGCAGGCCCGGAGGGATTACCTTTCTGGCTAATCGCAAATACGCCCGCCACCTGCCAACAACCACGGCATCGGCGGTGATACTTCGGTCTGAAGACGTATCGTCATGCCCCGTTGCGGCCCTGATACATGACAACCCGTATGCCAGCTATGCGCGGATAGCCGGATACATTGAACGCCACGACACCGGACAGGCACCCGCCGGCGGCATACACGCGACGGCCGTGATTCATGGCACGGCAAAGATAGGAAAAGGAGTCACCCTGGGAGCGGGAGTAGTCATTGGCGCGAACGCCTCTATTGGCGACAACTCCGCTGTCGGGCCGGGCTGTGTCATATCCGACAATGTATTGATTGGTGAAAATGCTGATCTGCACCCCAATATTACGATATACAAACAATGTACGGTTGGGCACAATGCACTCATTCATGCGGGTGTGGTTATCGGGGCAGACGGCTTTGGTCAGGTGCAAGACAAAGGCGAATGGATAAAAGTTCCTCAACTGGGTCGGGTTGTGATTGGCGACAATGTTGAAATAGGGGCGAACACAACGATAGACAGGGGGGCCATAGAAGACACCGTCATTGGAAATGGAGTCAAGCTGGATAACCAGATACAGATTGGACACAATGTACGGATAGGTGACCATACAGCCATTGCCGGCTGCACAGGCATTGCGGGCAGTGCCGAAATTGGATGCCGCTGTACGATAGGCGGGATGGTAGTCATTTTAGGGCACCTGAAAATTGCGGATGATGTTCATATTACAGCCCAGTCCATGGTGACCAAATCAATCAAGGCAGCCGGTGTGTACTCATCATCCACACCACTGCAGACAAACGCCAGATGGAAGAGAAACTATGCCCGACTATCACAACTGGATGACATGGCCAGACGGCTGAAAGAGCTGGAACGACAGCTAAAGGCCGGGGGCTGAACATAGAACTGAAGTACGGAGAACGACACAAATGAGTGCAATGAACATTAAAGAAATCGAATCACTGCTGCCGCACCGGTATCCGTTTTTGATGATTGATCGGGTACTTGAACTGCAGCCGGGCAAAACGATCACAGCCATTAAAAACATAACCGTCAACGAACCGCAGTTTACCGGACACTTTCCACGGGAACCCATCATGCCGGGAGTGCTGATGATAGAAGCGATGGCCCAGGCGGCGGGTCTGCTGGTATTCAAATCCGATGACATACAGATTGCAGACGGGGCCACCTACTATCTGGCCGGAGTTGATAAAGCCAGATTCAAGCGACCGGTAGTACCGGGTGACCAACTGCGTATAGAAGTTGAACTGCTGAAAACCAGACGTGGCATCTACTTTTTCGATGGAAAAAGTTATGTTGAAGAACAACTGGCGGTGAGTGCTGAACTGATGTGTACCGTCAAATAGCGGAAGCAGCCATGATTGATCCACAAGCCATAGTCGATCCTCATGCAAAGATAGCGGCCGATGTAGAAATCGGAGCTTTTACAATCATTGGTCGCGATGTAGAAATTGACTCTGGCACCTGGATTGGCCCCCATGTTGTGATTAACGGTCCGACCCGGATCGGCAAAGACAACAAAATCTACCAATTCAGCTCACTGGGCGATGCGCCGCAAGATAAAAAATACGCAGGTGAACCGACCAGACTGACGATTGGTGAACGCAATGTGATACGTGAATACTGCACATTTAACCGTGGTACCGTGCAGGACAATGGACTGACCAGCATAGGCAATGACAACTGGATCATGGCCTATGTACACCTGGCCCATGACTGCCGCATTGGTAGCGACACCATATTCGCCAACGGTGCAACGCTGGCGGGCCATGTCCAGATTGAAGACAAAGTCATACTGGGGGCTTTTACGATTATCCACCAATTTTGCAGAGTGGGTTATCACGCCTTTACCGGCATGGGCAGCATCATCAAAAGCGACGTTCCCCCCTACACCATGCTGGACGGCAACCCGGCCGAGCCACATGGAGTCAACACAGAAGGGCTCAAGCGGACCGGCTATACAGTACAACAGATACAAACGATCCGGCGCGCCTACAAACTGATATACAAATCCGGTCTGCGGCTTCGAGAAGCGATAGAACAACTGGATGCCATGGCGCAACAACACGAAGAAATAAAGCGGCTGCCCGGATTTTTGCGCCTGTGCGAGCGCGGCATTATTCGCTGACATCCATGGTCACGATTGCCATTGTTGCAGGTGAAATATCAGGTGACTACCTGGCGGCGGGGCTGATAAAAGCCGTCCGGCAACGCATACCGGACGTAAAATTCATTGGCATAGCCGGGCCACGCATGACCGAAGCGGGCTGTGAAGCACACTATGCACAATGCAGGCTGGCGGTTATGGGATTTACCGAAGCACTGACGAAACTCCCGGAAATTTACCGCATAAGGCGCAGACTCCGAAAATACCTGCTGAACAACCCGCCGGACCTGATGATAGGCGTTGATGCGCCCGACTTTAACCTGGACCTGGAACTCAAACTGAAAGAGCGTGGTATAAAAACCATGCACTACGTCAGCCCCTCAGTCTGGGCATGGCGAGCGGAGCGCATACACAAAATCAAGCGGGCGGCAGACCGGATGCTGACCCTGTTTCCATTTGAAGCCGGATTTTACCGACAACACCACATCCCGGTTCGATACGTTGGTCATCCTCTGGCCGATGCCATACCACTGCGGCCGGACCGGATTGAAGCCCAACAGCAACTGAACCTCCCGCAGGACAAAACCATCATAGGCATCCTGCCGGGCAGCCGTGTCAAAGAAGTGCAACAAACAGGACCGATATTCTGTGCCGCGGTCGCCGAACTACACAAAACACACCCCGATTGGGAATACGCCGTGCCGCTGGCGACGCCGCAGATTCGGAACATATTTGAACAGATCGCCGGCAGACAGATACCCGAAATTCCGTTACACCGGTTTGACAGACAGGCACAAAACGTCATGGTAGCCTGCGACCTGCTGATGGTAGCCTCTGGCACAGCGACACTGGAAGCCCTGCTGTGCAAGCGGCCCATGGTAGCGACGTACAAAATGTCCCCCTTCACCTGGTGGTACATGAAAAAAAAGCTGATCGTGAACCGCTATGCCCTGCCGAACCACCTGTCAGACCAGGACCTTGTGACGGAGCTGTACCAGGAAAAAGCCCGACCGCAGGCCATTGCCGATGAAATACGGCGCCTGCATGACTCACCGGCAGAAATAAAGCGACTCAAGCGGGAATTTACAAAAATACACAAACGGCTGCGCTGCGATGCCAGCGAACGTGCTGCGGATGCCGTGATGGAGCTGCTTGATGAATAGCACAAGGCAGAGACTGGATATGACGCACAGCGCGATGCGGATTGCCGGTGTTGACGAAGTGGGGCGCGGCTCACTGGCCGGGCCGGTTATGGCAGCAGCCGTTATACTGCACCCGGACAGACCGGTGGCCGGACTCAGAGACTCAAAAAAACTGAGCAGAATGCGCCGCGAACAGATAGACCCACTCATCCGGGAGCGGGCCATGGCATACGCCTTTGGTCGAGCGGAAATTGATGAAATCTCCGACATCAACATCCTTCATGCCAGCCTGCTGGCCATGAAACGAGCGATAGAACAACTATCGGTCACACCGGAACACGTACTGATTGACGGCAATCGGGCACCGCCGATCGCACTGCCAGTGACCACAATCATAAAAGGCGACGACAAAGAAGACAGCATTGCGGCGGCCTCCATCATTGCCAAGGTACAACGAGACCGGGAAATGAACGACATACACCGTGCCCACCCGCAATACGGCTTTAACGAACACAAAGGCTATCCGACCAAACGGCACATCCAGGCCATAAAAGAGCACGGCATCACCCGGCACCACCGGCCAACCTATCGCCCAGTGCGCGAGGCCATGCAGAACCGATGATAAAACCGGACACATTTGTTCACCTGCATGTCCATACCGAATACTCACTGGTTGATGGTGTGGTGCGCATCAAGCCACTGATAAAACAATGTGCCGAGGCCGGTATGCCGGCGCTGGCGGTTACCGACCTGTCCAACATGTTCGCCCTCATCAAATTCTACCGGGCGGCGCTGAATGCCGGTATCAAACCCGTAATTGGAGCTGAATGCCTGCTGAGTGATGAAGCGCAGACAGCCGCTCCATTCAGAATAGTACTACTCTGCCAGAACACACAGGGCTACCGTAACCTCGCCGAACTGATCAGCCGCGGATACGTTGAAGGCCAGATTCGTGGCACACCCATACTGCAAAAAGCATGGCTTGCCACCCATACCGAAGGCCTCATAGCCCTGTCCGGGGGTCGCGAAGGAGACATTGGGCGAGCCCTGCTGAATGACAATACAGAAGAAGCCGGCCAGCATCTGCGACACTGGCAAGCCCTGTTTGCGGACCGCTTCTATCTTGAAGTCACCCGTACCGGGCGACCAGGTGAAGAACAATACCTGCAAAAATGTATTGGTTTGGCGATAGATACCGACACCCCCGTTGTTGCGACCAACGACGTTCGCTTCCTTACGGCGGATGAATTTGAAGTACACGAAGCGCGCGTCTGCATTGGAGAAGGGCGCATGCTTGACGATCCACGCCGTC
>JAJDYQ010000052.1 GCA_022825085.1 Gammaproteobacteria bacterium | reverse complement strand
TCGGCCGGACAGACCCCATGCCTGAACTGCCTGAAGTAGAAACGACACGCCGCGGCATAGAACCCCATATCTGTGGTCAACAAATTATCCGGGTTCTGGTCAGGAATCGGCAATTACGCTGGCCTGTGCCGACAGCACTGGAAACAAACCTGCTCGGAGTGACGACCCAAAGCATTGAGCGGCGTGCCAAATATCTGCTGTTTCATACCAGTAAAGGCGTTATGATTGTGCATCTGGGCATGTCGGGCAGTCTGCATATCGCGATAGCTGGTGATCAGATTAACAAGCACGATCACCTGGAGATTGAATTTTCGAATGGCAGATTACTGCGATTGAACGACCCAAGGCGTTTCAGCAGCCTGCACTGGACCGCGTTACCCGTTGAGGCGCACCGGCTGATCCGGCCGCTGGGGCCGGAACCTTTGGATGCCGCTTTCACCGAAGATTATTTGTATCACAAATCCCGCAACCGTACAGTTGCCATTAAAAATTTCATTATGGACAGTCATGTTGTGGCCGGTATTGGTAATATTTATGCTTCCGAATCGCTTTTTCTGTCTGGTATTCACCCCCGGCGGGGTGCCGGTAAGGTCTCTAAATCACGCTATGGCAAGCTGTTGACTGCTATCAGGCAGGTATTACAGTCTGCTATAGAGGCGGGTGGTTCCACCCTCAATGATTTTGTCAGACCGGATGGCCGGCCCGGCTACTTCCAGCATCATTTTTCCGTGTACGGAAGGGCAGGGCAGCCCTGCAGAAAATGCGGTTCACCCATTAAGCAGATCACGTTGGGACAGCGTTCAACCTTTTATTGCGGTCGGTGCCAGTGCTAGGAAAAATTCCAGTCAGGCCGGGGTTTTCCTAATAGACCAGCCACCAGCAATAACCGACCTTGCATAGAATATGCAAAGTCTGATCCTGTTCAACGCTAAGCCGGCCTTCGCATTTGAAGAAATCTATAATCCAGTGCAATACAGTTTCTATCAGTCCCAGAAAAGGGTTGGCGGTAATCAGATACACCGCCCCGCCGTGTACCAGTGCATGCGCAGTCATCCAGTAATACCATTTGGGAAAGTTTGGTCCCCTCTGCGCACCGAAATCCTTATGGCGATTTTTTCCGGCACCCATGGCATCGTTTTGCAGCACAAAATCACAGACGGCGTGCCCGATTAGCATTTTGAAAAAAAGCTCAAACACAATCATTTTAGTATCTGTGAGCTTTGGGTAAGAAAAGGAGATGCCCTGTGAATCGTTGAATTGACACAGGGAGTTGTTTGATGCGTATCAGAGGCATCAACTAATGATAAATGTATGCGCATACCACTTATTTACTACCATTATTTGGCATACGCCAGAAACCAGTTTCAATTTTGTGAACTAATCCACAATACTGACCCCAATTCCTCTCGGATCACTGGCCGCACTGGTCTGACCAGAAGCTTTATCGTGCAGTATGAGTTGCATATTGCCGAATGGCCGGTCAAGCTGTTTTAGCCTGTGACCGGATGCTGTCAGCTCATCCTGCTGCCGGTCCTTTAATGCACCTGGCTCAAACTGGACAACATCCGGCAGATACTGGTGGTGAATGCGTGGTTTGGAAACGATTGCGGCGGCATCCATACCCTGATACATGGCCAGAATACCCTGCAGCACCATGGTAATAATCCGGCTTCCGCCCGGTGTGCCGATAATCATCAATCTGTCCTGCCCTTCCACGAAGGTCGGCGACATACTCGATAGCATGCGTTTGCCCGATGCTATGGCATTCGCCTCACCGCCGGTCAGACCATAGGCGTTGGGGATACCCGGACGTAACGAGAAATCATCCATTTCATTATTCAGCAGTACCCCGGTGCCGGGCACGACAAATCCAGAGCCAAACGGATAGTTGATGCTTAAAGTGGCGGATACGCGGTTTCCCTGGCTATCGATAATTGAATAATGAGTGGTATTGTCGCTTTCCATGATATTGCCTCTTGAGTTTACTGCCTCATCAAGAAGCGCACTGGGTGTGGCCTGTGTCAGATCGATATCCGACGCCTGCTGTGAGGCATAATGTCGGCTGACAAGCTCTGCCATATTGACGCCGACATGATCGCTGTCTCCCATATAAACTGCCCTGTCCCGGTAGGCGCGACGCATAGCCTCTATCAATACATGGATTTTTTGCGTATCGGTTAGAGATATATCCTCAAATTGATCCAGCATGTTCATGATTTGCGCCAGCACAATTCCGCCGGATGAGGGCAGTGTAGCCGAGGTGATATTCAGCCCGCGCCACTGCCATTGAACGGGTTCGCGTTCAACTACCTGATATTCCTGTAGATCCCTGACAGACCATATACCACCGGCGTCCCGCACCCCCTGTGCCAGCTTTTCTGCCAGTTCACCCGCATAAAAACCATTCCTGCCATGCTTTGCAACAAGCTCCAGCGTTCTTGCCAGATCGGGCTGTTTTAATAGATAGCCAGTGGCTGGAATATCGCCATCAACCAGAAATATACGGCGGGCCTCTACCGATTGCCAGATAACATCCTGCCTGAATCCGAGCAGTCGCCGATAAATCTCATCAACAGGAAAGCCATTCCGTGCAATCAATATCGCGGGCTGTAGCAATCGACTCAGGGGCAGGGAACCATATTTTTCCTGAATATATACAAGAGCTGCTATCTGACCGGGAATCCCTGCTGCAAGTGCCCCATTCATTGAAGCGCCCTCGATCACGCTGCCCTGACTATCGAGATACATATCACGATGGGCAGCCAGTGGTGCGCGTTCCCGGCCATCAACCATGATCGGCTTATCATCGCCGGTGCGCTGTAACAACCAGAAACCACCGCCGCCGAGCCCGGAGCTGTATGGTTCAACCACGGCGAGAACCATTGCCATGGTAACAGCCGCATCAAAGGCATTGCCGCCCTGTCGCAATATTTGCATACCGGCTTCAGAAGCCAGCCCGTGTGCGCTGGCGACCGCATTTCGGTAACTGGTTTTATCAGCGGATACTGCGCCTGACAATAAAAACAATGCCAGCGGGTAGATAAAACAACGCATCAACAGGGCGACCATGGCTTAAGCAGCGCCCTGCAGGCGTTTATATTTTGCCAGCAGTTCCTGTTCGGTTTCCACACGATCCGGATCTTTGGGGATGCACTCGACCGGGCAAACCTGCACACATTGCGGCGTATCATAATGACCAACACATTCAGTGCACAGATCGGGGTTGATGACATAAATTTCGCTGCCCTGTGATATTGCCTCATTAGGGCATTCCGGTTCACAAACGTCACAGTTAATGCACTCGTTATTAATCATCAGAGCCATCGGGTTATCCTCTCCTGATTGTCTGTAATGCTTTGGCAACAACGGGATGCACGAAGTTTGAAACATCCCCTCCAAGGCTGGCGACCTCTTTCACCAGACTCGAAGACAGAAAGGCATACTGCTCCGCCGGTGTCAGGAACATGGTTTCAATGTTTGCATTGAGAGAGCGATTCATGCCGGCCAATTGGAACTCATATTCAAAGTCGGATACCGCACGCAGGCCGCGAAGCACCACCTGTGCATGCTGTGCCGCAGCAAAATCCATGAGCAAGCCCTCAAACGGCAACACCTCCACCCGATCCAGCCCGCCCAGCACGGCCTCGGCCAGCCGCATACGCTCTTCCAGACTGAAGCTTGTATCCTTGCCGGTATCAATAGCCACAGCGAGGATGACCTTGTCGAAAACCTTGATGGCACGCTGGCACAGGTCACTGTGACCACAGGTGATCGGGTCAAATGTACCCGGATATATTGCTGTTCGCTGCATAGCGGTATTCTATCGAAGAGCCAGATGATAAAATACCTGTCCGGCTTTTTTGGTATGCACAATCTGCCAGTTATCCGGGATATCATCGCCTGCCAGTTGTTGCTCGCTTTCCAGATAAATATGGGCGTTATCCGCAAGTAGGGCTTTTTTCTCCAGTATCCGGCAAGAGTTTTTCAGCAACCCTTTTCCATAGGGTGGGTCGAGAAAAATGACATCGTACCTGTCCTTTGCCTGCTCAAGAAAACGCTCGGCCGGGAGATTATATACCTCGGCCCTGTTCAGCCTGATGCCTTCGACCGCACGACGAATCTGTCTGGCAGCTCGCAGATTGGACTCCACCAGGTCAATGCTGGCCGCCCCCCGTGATGCGGATTCGATTCCCAGAATGCCGCTACCGGCAAATAAATCCAGACAATGTGCGCCACGAATAACGTATTGCAGCCAGTTGAATAATGTTTCCCGCACCCGGTTTGGTGTTGGTCGCACTCCCTCGGCATCCACAAAATCCAGCCGGCGACCACGATGCTCACCGCCGATGATTCGCAAGTGCCGCTGCCGTGCCATGGTTGCAGTATCTCAACGCCTGACTGCCTTGATACTGTCAGTCGTTACTGGATGGTGAGCACCTGACGGGTTATTTTTGTTGGACCCTACATCCTGCGGGCCGACCAGAACCACTGCCATCCGATCCGGGTGGAGTCGCCGCAGAAGGGCACTGTTGATCTGCTCACGTGTTATCGAATTCACCCGATCATTAAAGGTGCTCAGATAATCAAGGGGCAGGCCGTAAAAGCCGATTGCCGCCAGATTCTCGACAAGTTTTTTATTGCTATCGAGCCGCAATGCAAAACTGCCTGTGATATTTTGCTTTGAAGCTGCTATCTGTTGCGGGGTAATACCGGTTTTGATAAATTCTCTGAGTGTGTCGCTCATAATGTTCAGGGCATCTTCCGCCGTCTCATTTTTTGTCTGGGCTACCATGGTAAAGGGCCCCAGCGCACGCATGGGAGAAAAATAGCTATAGGCGCTATAGGCGTAGCCCCGTTTTTCACGCACCTCGTTACTGAGCAGGGAAGTCAGACCACTTCCTCCAAGTGCATGATTACCGATATAAAGCGCCAGATAATCATCATCCCCTCGTTTCATACCGGGTTGGCCGACCCATATATGCGTCTGTAAAGAAGGATGATCGACATGGACAATAGCTGCTTCCTGTAGAGGCTTTACCTCCGGCAGATGCGGGGCGGGATCACCCTCCTGCAGGCGACCGGACAATGACTCGGCCAGGGCCTCGGCCCCGGATCGCGAAACATCGCCCACAATGGCAATGATCGCATTACGGGCCACATAAAAACTTTCATAATAAGAGCGCACATCTTCCAGAGTTATGTTCTGGATACTTTCTTCCGTGCCTTGCGAAGGAGTTGCATACGGATGGTTGCCATATACCGATCTCATAAAAGCCTTTCTGGCCAATGTGCCTGGCCTCTGCTTATCCGCCTTCAGGGAAACCAGTATATTATTGACATCACGCTGAAACGCCACCTCAGGAAAAGCAGGTTCGGATAAAACCGTGGACATTAACCCCATGGCCTCCATCAGTATTTTCTGCTCGGACAGAGTACGCAGCTCCAGCCAGGCCATATCCCGTAAAGACTCATTACCCAGCCGGGCACCGATACTATCGAACCGCCGGGCAATCATATCGGCATCCATTCCGCCAGCACCCTCAATCAACAACCCGTTGGTCAGAGACGCCAGACCAGGATTTTCACCATCTCTTGCGCTACCGGCATCAAACACGATTCGGATATCAACGACCGGGATTTCCGGGGCCGGGGTAAAATAAACATGCGAACCATTGGCAGTTTGCCAGTGCTGAATGACCGGTATGGCAAGTGCCGGCGTCGCAAGCACAGCAAACCCCAGTAAGCAGGCGGCGGTCAATCGGATATTCACTGTTACTCTCCCTGTATATGGGGCGCTGCGGAGACTTTTGGCCCGGCAGAACCTGGTATGGGTTGCGGATCAAGAATGGCCACCGTCAGGCGCTCATCATTCAGATAAGTTTTTGCCGCATACAGGATCTGTTCGGCGGTCACATCTTTTATTTTCTGGTCGAATACCTCATCGGCGGGCCAGCCGATGCCAACAGTTTCCAGGGTGCCCAGTTGCATGGCCTGATAAAAAACCGAGTCTTTCTGATAGGTACGATCAGCCAGTATCTGGGTCTTGGCCCTGCTCAGCTCCTCTTCGGAAACCGGCTGCTTTTTCAAACGCTCAATCTGTTCCCGCAGAGCAGCTTCCACCTCTGCCACATCCACGCCGCTGGCCGGTATCGCCGACAGGGTGAACAACGTTTGTAAACGGCCATGCGGATTATAGGAAAGTGAACCTCTGGAGATTAACTGCCGGTCACGCAACAACTCACTGGTTAGGCGCGAACTACCGCCACCATCGAGTATCCATGCCAACACCTCCAGCGCATAGACATCATCCGGGTTATCGGCGGTTTTCAGGGTAGGTGCCTTATAGCCCATGAGGATATACTCAATAGTTGCCGGCAGCTTGATGCTGATGCGTCGTTCACCATATTGCGGTACCTCGGTACGTGGTTTTGACTGTGCAACCTGCCGGGCATCAATGGGCTCATAGTATTTCTTCGCCAGCATCAAAACCTCCTCCGGCTCGACATCTCCGGCAACCACCAGTGTCGCATTGTTGGGTGCATACCAACTCTCATACCAGCGACGGACATCTCCCAGGCTGTAATTTTCTATATCTGTCATCCAGCCTATGACGGAATGATGATAAGGACTGTTGACGAATGCCGCTGCACGAAACTGCTCATAGGCACGGGCCTGCGGATTATCATCGGTACGCAGGCGACGCTCCTCCGCCACCACATCACGTTCTTTCAGAAACTCATCGGCTGGTAATGCGGCGTTACGCATACGATCCGATTCAAGTTTCATGGCAATGCCAAGGCGGGATTTCTCCAGACGCTGAAAATAAGCAGTATAATCGGGACCGGTAAAGGCATTTTCACGTCCGCCATTGGCGGCAATAATCCGGGAAAACTCACCTGCCGGATATTTTTCCGTACCCTTGAACAACATATGCTCCAGCATATGTGAAATGCCGGTAATCCCCCCATGCTCATAACTCGAACCGACTTTATACCAGATCTGCTGTACCACAACCGGAGATCGGCGATCCGGTTTTACCAGCACCTTCATGCCATTATCCAGCAGATATTCATAAACCCTGGCCTGCGCCATGGCTGGAAAAACCAGCAGTACTAAAAGGCCAAGTATTATTTCTGGATGGAATTTCATCGGATATTTTTCCTGTGCGCCTGTCTCGGCGTGATGGTAGGATACATCCTCACTCAGACTATTGACAGGCCTTAAAGTTTCTCTGCGCCGATCACAAATCAGCAACTATCAAACCATGTTCAGCTTCGGTAAAAAAGACAAAACAGACCGTTCGGATAAAACGGACCACAGATTTTCGTCTGGACAACCCCTTCGTGCAAAACTCAGAGAAGGATTGAGCCGGACACGGCAGGCATTGTTGGGCGGGCTCCCCGGGATTTCCGGCGACTCCGCCGATTCGGAAGTGGCCCTGGAGGAACTGGAGATGAGATTACTAATGGCGGATGTTGGTGTGGAAGCCACTCGTGAAATCATCGACGAGCTTGGCAAAAATAACAAAGATACGGGCAATCTCATCAATGCGCTGCGCCGCATTCTGCAGGACAGGCTGCAGGCACATGAAAAGCCTCTGGAGGTTGATGAGCTGCCGTCACCTGCCGTGATACTGGTCGTTGGAGTCAACGGAGTGGGCAAAACCACCACCATAGGTAAACTTGCGCACCGCTTTCAGGCCCGGGGCAAAAAAGTCATGCTGGCGGCCGGTGACACATTTCGTGCTGCCGCTGTAGAACAGTTGCAGAGCTGGGGCGAACGCCATGATATCCCGGTCATAGCCCAGACAACCGGTGCAGACTCCGCCTCGGTCATCTACGACGCATTTGCCGCTGCACGGGCGCGCCACATCGACATACTGATCGCCGATACGGCGGGCCGGTTACACAACCAGTCAAACCTGATGGAAGAACTTGCGAAAATCAAACGGGTTCTCGGCAGAATTGATACAGACGCCCCGCATGAAACCCTGCTGATTCTGGATGCCGGCACCGGTCAGAATGCCATATCCCAGACACAGGAATTTCATCGAGCCATCGATGTTACCGGTCTGGCAGTAACCAAGTTCGACGGTACTGCCAGAGGTGGAGTACTGTTCGCACTTGCCCGCCGGTTCGATATTCCTGTTCGTTATATTGGAGTTGGTGAACAGGCGGAAGACCTGCGTGATTTTCATGCGGCGGAGTTTATCGACACCCTGCTGGATGTTGAGCATGTCGCCAGCGACGCATAAGCCATGGCACGATGCTGCAATTTATTAACGTTTCCAAACGCTATGCCAACGGGCACGAAGCACTGAACAATGTCAGCCTGAATATCAGCCGGGGAGAGCTCATCTTTCTGTCCGGTCATTCAGGTGCAGGAAAAAGCACGCTGTTAAAACTCATCCCCATCCTGGAGCGGCCGACACAAGGCGACATCATCCTTGATGGAGCCAACATAGTGCGGATGAAAAAATACTATATCCCACTGCTGCGTCGTAATATCGGCATGGTATTCCAGGACCACCACCTGCTGTTTGATCGGCCTGTTATCAACAATGTCATGCTGCCGCTGGAAATATCGGGTATGGACCGCAAAGAGTGCCGCAAACGCGCCCAGGCTGCCCTTGACAAAGTGGGACTCCTCAACAAACAGAACTGTGATCCGATAACGCTTTCCACCGGCGAACAACAGCGTGTTGGTATTGCCAGAGCGGTAGTCAATCGTCCGCCGATTCTGCTGGCGGACGAACCGACAGGCAACCTTGACCCAAAACTGTCGCAGGAAATTATGAACCTGCTGAGCCAATTCAATTCCGTGGGTGTCACCGCTATCATTGCGACCCACGATATCCGGCTGGCGAGGAAGATGCACCGCCGCATGGTTGTACTGCATCAAGGCAAGCTGCTTGAGGCCGATATAGCAGATACCGGTCATGGCTAGGCAGACAAGGGCCGCCACCTCCCGGATAACGCGCATGGTGCGGCTGCGCTCCTGGGTGCTCCATCATTTCAGTTGCGCGAATGAAAGCCTGATCCGCCTGCTTAAAAAGCCGCTCGCCAGCCTGCTGACTGTGGCCATGCTGGCCATTGCCCTGGCGCTGCCCGGCGGTTTGTATATGCTGACTCAAAACATGCTGGCCCTGAGTGGGCACTGGGAAGCCGACACACGAATCAGCCTGTACCTGCGTGAAGATCTGGACGAGCAGGTCGCCAGAAACATAGTGGCGAACTTACAAAAAGATCATCGGATAACAAAAGTGCAATTTATGAATCGGGATGAAGCCCTGGATGAATTCCGGCAAATGACAGGTTTCGACGAAGCCCTGGACAGGCTGGAGCATAATCCTCTGCCTCCGGTAATACTGCTCTCGCCGCGCAAAGATCTGACCGCTGACGCACTGACCGATCTGCTGCAAGAGTTGACAGCGATGCCACAGGTCGATCTGGTACAGCTTGACCTCGAATGGATTAAGCGCCTGCAAGGCATTTTAGGACTCATTCAGCGCAGCCTGCTGATTGTAGCCGGCCTGCTGGCCATTGCCGTAGTTCTGATTATCGGCAATACCATTCGGCTGGAAATCGAAAACCGTCGGGATGAAATCGTGATCACCCAATTATTCGGTGCCACCCACGCCTTTATTCGTCGTCCCTTTCTCTACGATGGTATATGGTTTGGCCTGTTGGGTGGCCTGCTGGCCTGCACCCTGATTTATGCCGCGCTTCGGGTGCTGAACGAGCCGGTTGGCAGGCTGATAGAACTCTACAACAGCAGCTTTCAGCCTATCTATCCGGGCCCGTCCTTTATCGCGGCGCTGACACTATTCGCTGCACTGCTCGGCTACCTTGGGGCATGGACCGCCGTCAGCCAGCGCTTACATAAAATAGAACCCGAATAATCTATCATCGGCAGGTGTGAAAACATAACCACAGCATAAGTCAGCCTCCCTGACGGTACCTCATCCGGGATATTCATGGGCAGTGGTTACATTTCTACACTGTCATCAGACAGTAACACTCAGGCAGATAACATGGATGAAATATCAAAAGAATTGAATCATCAGGAAATAATGCACTCCGTAATTCAGCGGATAGCGACCGGGCCGCATTTGAGCAAGGATATATCCTTTGCAGAGGCCCGCGCCGGCATACAGGGAATACTTGGCGGACACATCAGCCCCGTGCAATCAGCCATCTTCCTGATCGCGCTTCGCATGAAGCGCGAGACTGAAGAAGAAAACGCCGGTATTTTGCAGGGAATCATGGACTGTTCCGATCATGCTGTAGCCGATGTCGATGCTGTGCTGGATATTGCCGACCCATACGACGGCTGGAATCGTGGATTACCGGTTGCGGCATTTTTACCGGCTGTTATGGCGGCGGCGGGCATGCCGAGCATCTCGCATGGCCTGCGGGCCGTAGGTCCGAAATATGGAGCGACTCACCACATGGTACTAAAAGAAGCCGGCAGGCGGACCGATCTGACACTACAGCAGGCCGTTGACCAGATTTCCAATGCTGATATCGGCTGGAGCTATCTTGACCAGTCGATTTACTGCCCGGTCCTGCATGGCATGTTCGACTTTCGCAGAGAGATCATCAAACGCACCGCGATTACAACCGTAGAAGTACTGATTGGGCCGGTGCGTGGGCGCAATACCACACATATTATGACCGGCTACGTACACAAAGCCTACCCGCCCCTGTACGCAAGTCTGGCACGCCATGGAAAGTTTGATTCGGCCATGATCGTGCGTGGAGTAGAAGGCAGCGTGATCCCCTCTCTGCAGCAACCGGCGCGGCTGTTTTATTACCACGATATGGGCGAAGGCCAGGAGATAAACCTGAATCCTGCCGAGCTTGGTTTCGAGCACAACACACGGTGCGTTCCGCTGCCGGACTCCATAGAGAAAGCCAGAGGGGGAACCGCATCCAATCCGCAGCATATAGCGGAAATTGCCAGACTGGCTGCCGAGGCCGGTCTGCAAGCACTCAACGGTGGTCAGGGTGCGGCCTATGACAGCCTGGTTTATTCCGGTGCGATTGCCTGGCGGCATCTGAACCGGGATATCTCCCTGTCGGATGCAGCCGACCATATACGCAATGTGCTCGATAATGGGCAGGCTTTGAAACGATTTCAGGCCGCCCAATGAAGTCAGCTATATCAGGGCTTTCGAGCCTTCTGAACCAGAGTTTTCTTTGTCATATTGCCCTCATTAGAGGCTAGAACTTTTTTCAGGTTATCCAAAAACAAACGGGTATCTGCAAAATAATT
This sequence comes from Gammaproteobacteria bacterium, assembly GCA_022825085.1. GTDB lineage: Bacteria > Pseudomonadota > Gammaproteobacteria > JAJDYQ01 > JAJDYQ01 > JAJDYQ01. Next base: position 9,741 of record JAJDYQ010000052.1, on the reverse strand, counting down.
AGGATACGCCAACTTCAGATCTTTTAACGAGTCAGCAGAAACCAACACCACATCCCGGGTCGGATCTTCGGCTATTTCCTGCTCAATTCTGCGATAATCCTCATAAGCCTCTAATAGAAGTTCGCTCGGAACAAATTGAATAGAGATAGTTTTTTCTCTGGTATTGAGCCTCAGCAAATAAAACCCCTCTCTTTTTTCCATGGCGTGCCGAGCCGCTATGGTAAATGAACGTAACAAATCAAATACCTTCAAGGAGCTGACTTCTTCATCGATACGTTTTTGCAGCGATGCTTTGATGGCAGCACCTGTTTCCAGGCATACAAATGCCGGGCTGATCAACTGAAAAAATGCCAGCCATTGTTTATCGCCCTGACCAGCCTTCATATTTTGCCGCAAAAATGTACCGGCCACTTCAACGGCAGTTGCCCAGGAATGTTGCACTTTGCTGCGAATTTGCACCTCGACCCTAAAGTCTTTGTAGTCTTGCTTACTGCCCTGATAGCTGTATGTAAGATGTATGCTTCGATATCCCGAATGCTTCGGCTCCGCAAGATAATCGTCTGTTTTCAGCAGCCTGTTTCTGGTTTTGCTTTTTTTAAGGCTATCACTGAGCTTTTGAACCGCTTTAATGTCACGCAGAATAACCCGAATACCTCCAATATCGCCCATTGTGGTAATTTGCATACTGGGCAACCGTTTCAATTTGGCGAGTATAGAGGGTATTCTTTTTAACCTTCTCACAACGATGGCATGCTTATCTACTTCATACGCCTTATTGCGAATATGGGCCAGCATGGAGTGCATCGGATAACTGTGTGCGGAACGAAAACTGGCCACGATATTAATAGCCTCGATCTTTTCTTCCTGCGATAGATCATTAGCAACTAACTGTCTGGCAACACCTCTAACCCGCGTCCTGGAGTAATCAAAGGTTTTCCAATTCATAAGGGAACTATACCGATTGGCTGACAAAGCCAACCCCTCGATCCATTTCACGCTTCACAGGCCGTTTGACATCAACGCCACCTCCACATGCAGTAGCCCCATTCGCGAAGGTCAAAACATTCAATGCCGCATTGTCCCGATGACCACAAGCCTGACATATAAAATCAGCTTGTGTCCTTCTGTTATCCTTTTCTGTATGCCCACACCCATGGCAACGCTGCGAGGTGCAGGCCGCGGGCACTTTAATGACGTTGGCCTTGTCACTGAGCATCTGTTCCAACTGATGCCAGCCAGACTTCAGAATTTCACGGTTCAAGCCGGCTTTAGCAGCCTTGCCCTTACCTTTCGCTGAGGTCGTCATGCCTTTCGTGCTCAAGTCTTCCACAAAGACGGTCGTATATTTCGCTGCAATGTCCTGGCTGGTGTGGTGATTCCACACATGACGACAGGCACCCGCCAAAGCATGCAACTCCCTGAACTTCGCCGATGAGTTCGGATGTAAGCGGTAACGAACTGTTCGGTAGTGCCTCATGATCGGAAATATGCCACAACATCAGGTGCCTGCCAATCAATCGATATAGTTCCCCTTATTTTAGGGAATTAACAACAATAGCCAAGAATCAAAAAGATGGTTCTTGAATGTCCATTGAGTGTTCTGATATGGAATGAGGGATTCGCCATGTTGCTTTCGAGAGATTTTCTTGAAAGCAGGATAAAACTAAACACAAATAAATCAGGATTCTCTTGATTTGTTGTTTAATTGTCTTTCGTTCATACGTAATCCATTCGATTGGCTTCACCGTGTTTCTCTACTTCACATACCCATCGTTCATACCAATACCATTGCGAGATGTGAGTCTGGACTCACAAATTCAACTACCTTGTCCGCTTGTCCCATCCTGTTGGCGGTCTTGCGAACGAACAGCATTCGATAGGCATATCGATGACTACAAAATTCATCTTCTGTCTGAAGCTGCTTCGATATGGCAAACCTGAGCAATAAATTTATTTTTGTCATTGATTAGCGGCTGAGTACAACCCGGAAACGCACATTGGTTGCCAGAACGAGCAAAGAGTGCTCTCAAGATTTCAGCTTTTGGTGCCAAGCGTGCCATTCGATTCCTAAAGCAGCTATGACGTATAACGTTTTAAGCAAGCCATGCGCGATAGCGCGTCGGACTTGGCTGACTTGTTAGACGATTATTTGTCATCGTCTAGCGAATTGAGGTATTCCACTAATACATCACCGTGACATGCTGCAGGCTTACAATGACAGCCAAGAGTTTTACCCTTTAACTCCAGAACATCTTCTTTAGTAAACTTTAAAAACCCCCTTTCAAAATCATATTTGTACTTTTGGATGACTTCTTCTCGATCACCATCGAACCCAATAGCATATGGATTTCCCCATTTAGACCCTCTTCCAATATACACATCAAACTTTTCGTCTTTATCAATATTTACTACTTTTGTTAATTCAGCATCGATAATACGCGATTTTATGCCTGCTAGTTTTGTGTGCTCGATAAGGTCCGAATAAGATTTTCCATCATTAAATATGATAGCGTGCGTGACACCTTCGATGTGATTCATATCAACATGACTTGGCGTATCTATAAGCCGCATATCTGATGAGAAATATCTAGAAATAAATTGGTTGTCATCCGCAATAAAGGCGAGATGGAACGCGGAAAGTCTCGACAGTAAATTTGATACTTTTTCCTCAAACTTACGGTAGTTGGAAAAACCTTTAGGATAAGCAACTAGAACAGTAGGCGCTTGATGAATGCTCATATCAGATGCACCACTTCTATATTAGAACCCCAATGCTGATTTAGGTATTCAACAACCAGACGACGATGACAATGGTGCGGCTTGTGCTCACTGCATAGCTGTGCAGCCCAAGGTCTGTAATTGACAGAAAGCTATACTCCCTCCCAGAGGCATCAGTTATATGCGTTTTAATTTTGGTTTCGTCATATTGATCCTGAACAATCCTAATCCCATGTGGCTCCACCCTAATAGTTATCAATGATCTTTCTGGCGCCGATTCACGTGGTATGTGCTTTTGGCGATCTTCGAGCTCTAACGCAAATCCTCCTTCAATTGTTTGATACGCAGAGCCAGAAAGTAAATTGCGAAACTCCTCTGACTCACATTGCCCGTTGTACGTAAGGCTGGTGTAATTCATATCTTCGACATGAGGGGATTCTATATTCTGCGGCCTCGTGAATTCTCCTGTGAGAATTGCTCCTGGAAGCATATTAAGCTCTTTGCATCTATTCGCCTTTAGATAGGGCATAGGACGAATACATTGGCCTGTATCGGTGTCAATGCCAGCCGTACATAATATTTCTCTATTGGAGAATCTCGTTAGGTCCGTGATTATTATCCTGCTCATATGCTGTACCTGCATTTATCGTCTAACACCAAGCATCAGCGGCATAGCTTTGCTGCGTCCGTCTGTATGCGTTTGTTAGGCATACTTACGTTTTTGTGAAGTAAGACACCCCTTCTATCACTAAGTAGCCCCACGCTCCAGCGACAGATGTAAGGAATCCCCAAGCGATTCTCTCTGAACCTAGAGGCCACGGCTTTGGATCCGGCAAGGCGATGCCTCTCAACTCGGGAGGGAGCTCTTGTTGCGATGGTAGTTTGGTAGGAAACTTGATCCAGTAGGGAAGAATTATCCACAGGAATGACAAAGGAAACAAAAAACCAACTGCAATAATGAGTATGATGCTGCCTTCATCAATTCCGGTCGTATATTTGTTTTTCAGGACGGACACGGCTGACATAGCGACAGCAACACCAATAATGCCCACATAGGTAATAAATACTTTGTCCAGCTTATGCAATCCGCAGCGCCCATGGGCGTCATCATACTTCCATTGCAATTTGTACTGTTCACGCTCTCCTGGCGACGAGTTGGCGGTCTCATTAAACTCATTCTGTACACTCTTCTTAATAAAAACGATAAGTGGATAGGCCGCGCATGCAACCGTGATTAACCCTATGTAGGCCAATAGTCCCTCAGCAAAAAATGCCAGGAAATTGAACACAAAGTAAACCGTATCTGGAATGCTTTCGTTTACGACGTATCCGTAAGTCACCCAGTCTTTTTCCCCTTTAGAGTCAACTAGTCCTAGCGGAGAGAAAATATCCGAAAAATCTGCTGCTAACACTAAAGCTATACTCAATGCGATGCAGGTGGGGGAAATGTACTTCTTCCATGAACTTCGGAACGAAGAAAAAACCTTTTCGGAAAATGGGAGGAGGGTTGTTTTTTGAGGAATCAGAATATTGTCAACGGACAGTATTGCGCTTTCCAATAAGCGAAAAAAAAGGGCCAGAAAGAAAACACTAAAGGGTAGGCCTACCAGATATAATGGCCCCCAGTTGGGTGAATTAATGAAGCCAGTGTATTGTTCGTCAGGGCCGAAATTCACCGCGATACCAAGTAATGCAGACATTACCCAAAGGAACGCCACATAAAGAAACGCGATTATTGCAGATCGGGCAGGATAGCATGTCCAGAAAGAATGCACGGGGCCGAACACCTTCCTCATAAATTTCTCCTAACTTTCCGTAATCGTCATGATGTGCATGCCTAACGATTAATAGACATCCTAATCTATCACAAAATGCGGACAAATGATACGACTTTTCGCTATAATTATTTTAGCTCTTTTTAGCATTAAAATATATTGATACTATTGATTTAACCATGCTTTTTTATCAAAACATTTGATGCCGCATGAACTCTGGAAAACAAGAAGATGAAATCTCCCTTTTTGAACCTGACTCAAGAGCGCTTATGGCGATTGAACTACTCTCTCAGGACCGAAGAAAACTACTTAAACCTGGATTAGCATTAGATACTTTTTCACAGCCAATGCCACCCCGGCAGCGCCTTCCTACTACCCGACAAGCGAGGCTTATTTAGAATCCCGTCACTGCCCTTCAACGCATCACAACCACCGAGTCAGAAAGCAACGGCTGTATGATTTCAAGTACATCTTCTTTGGTGATTTCGGTGCGGAAGGTTTTGATGATCTTCTGATCCCGATCAATGACAACGGTATAGGGCAGGGTTGTCAGTTGGTTGCCATGCTCCCGCATGATGGTCAGCCCTTCCAGTTCAGCAAGCAGGATCGGGTATTGCACGCCGATTTCGTCAACAAAATCCTGTATGGGTTCGGCCTGATCAATGGCTGCACCGATAATTTCAAACGGCTCGCCTTCGAGTTGTTCGCGCAGGCAAATGCGGCGGCCGTCTTTCTCAATTCGACGGTGGGGAGATTGTAGCTGTTGCGCAATCCAGGAAAGAAGCTGGCGTTTCCAAATTATAGTCCTGATACTCTGAAAACTATTCGTTTACCTGATCTGTCCGATAATATTCTTGTTGACAAGCTGGCTGCTTGTTGGGAGCGGTCGAGGGACATGGAAGTCCCTCAATATCGGGACGGCGAATGCGAAGTACACCGTCTGTGGGATGAAGCCGTCGCCGAGGTAATGGGATGGGATGCCGTAGAATTGCAACGGTTGCGTCATTTGCTGCATGAGGAACCGCATGTGCGTGGTCTGGGTTATGAGCAATATGCGGATGAGATTGAAAAGCAGCAGGAAATCGCTAAAAACGCGGAGGGTAGTGCATTGCCACCAACAAAAGCACCGAAGAAAACCACTTCTCCCCGTGCCGCTTGTGCTGCATCGCAAGTATTACGTGACGGCAGAACCAGTAAAGCTCCTAAATCAGCAGCCGGTTCAACGCTGTCCCAGAAAAACCCAGAAAAACGTTAAAGATAACCATTGTTTTCGCAGGCAAAAATTTTTTAGCGTTGGCTACGGTTGTATAAATTCCCTTATTTTTCAGAGTCATGGTTTTTATGTTCAAGACAGGCCTTTTCCTCGGCCTTGCGTTTTATGTACGCATATACCTCAAACCTCAACTCCTCCATTTCTGCCTTGATTTCATTAATAATTTTTACAGCCTCATCGCCGTACTCAAGATCCGGATGGTTAGGGTTGCCGGACATGATAGCCTCCTGTCCGCGCCGGATAATCTCCGCCTTTCTTTTCGGAACAAACCGGGCCAGATAGAGAAAGCTCTGAATCAGGGTTTCTCGCAGGTCAGCCTCATCGGCGTCAAGCTCGCTCAAGGCGACCAATAAGGCCTGCTTAATCTGGGACTTATCGCGACCGAGCATGAACTCAGGCAGGCCCAGATAACCGGTATCGGTCAGCTTGATGACCTCGTTATAGTCGCGAATGATTTTTTCAGCGAGTTTGAGTTGAGTGATACTCATGGGTCAGGGTATCAACATCTTCGGATTTAAGATACTTCCAGGGCACAGGTAACAACCCCGGCACCATGCACCGGTATTTCCCATATACGCTGCCGTAATATATCAGTAACTTTCTCTCTTCGAGTCTTGAGCCTGTAAAAAGATATACGGTGACAGCAATGGCACTGGTCAGCATCAGGCTGTCCATGGGGCGGGTCCAGATCAATACCAGAGCAAACGAATACCATGGGTGCCTGACATAACGATGAAAAGGAGACAGGCATAGACCTTCCCGATTCTGCACAGTGATTTCATGGTCGGCCAACTGGCGCAGACCAAGAAACTCCCGCCCGTCGTAATAACGTGTCGATACCAGAAAGCCGATAACAGCCGCCAGAGCAAGCGTCTGAGTCATCCAGAAGGATACCCCGGTAAAGCTCCACAAGGCGACTTTCTCACCCGCATACAAAAGCCATAGCGGAGCGGCCAGCAAGACAATGGCGACGAAGTTAAACATCAGCCTGTAATACGGCATGAAAGCCGGCAGCCTGCGGCTTACCATGGTTTTAGCTGCCAGCGATGCCTGTAGAGAATGGACACAGAAATACAGTATCCAGACCAGAGCCAGCAAAGCCGCATCAAAAACAGCCGGGCTGATCATCACATGCCCCCTGTCGGCATAGTCAAGGCAGGCAGTTCGACTATCGGGTCAATATCAATCATAAAAACCTTTCATTTTGGTCCGTCATTATACTGCCCTGCTAAAACAATTTCATTAACCGGGGGCGAGGTCGGACCTGCGGCCGCAGGTAAATGTACCGGTGCAGGAGAATTGCGGTATTATTCGGAGTTATGAACATACCGGTACGCACTCTGCTGCTCCTGCTTATGGGCTGCCTGCTCAGTGTTCAGGTACAGGCACAGATACTGATACTGATTCACGGCTATCCGGGGCAGGGGGGCAACTGGCGTGATGCCGGCATGACGCATATTCTTCAATCAGCGGGCTGGCAGGACGGCGGTCATCTGCGACTTCAAAACAGGCGCGTTATCGACTATCGGCTGGCCAATCCTCATCTCAATGACAAAACATTTTACACCCTCGACATGCCTTATGAGGCACCGATAAACATACAATCAGCGCTGCTTGCCCGATACATGCGATCCATCAACACCAGACACCCCGGCGAATCCCTGAACCTGTCCGGCTTCTCCGCAGGAGGTGTGGTTGCGCGGATGTACATGGTCAATCGTCAAAGTGACGAACCACGGGTTGCCACACTGACCACGATTGCCTCACCCCATCTGGGAACCTATCTGGCAGAAATGGGTATCAGGCTGCACGGCCACCCGCTAACCTGGATGATGCCGTATCCGGGCGCTGCAATTTTTCATCGGTCCGGCAGACTGTTTCAGGATTTACTCCCCGAACGTCCCGGCAACTTCCTGTACTGGCTCAATCGACAGCGGCATCCAGCAGCGACCTATATCTCGATCATAAGACAGGACCTGCCGCCGCCAGGCGGTGACATGATGGTAAGCGGCACAAGCCAGAACATGAACAATATCCCCGCGCTGCGTGGACGATCCTACGTCCTGCCCACAACCGGGGGACACCGCCTGACATTTCAGGATGCACTGTGGCTGGTACAGCTCATGCAGCGCGAGAGGCAGATATAGAGAACCCGACATGATTGAGACATACCTTATCGAAGTCTGGCGTATCCTTGTTGAACTCTCGCCGCCGCTGCTGATCGGTTTACTGCTGGCCGGACTGCTGCATGTCACACTGCCTGCCGGCCTGATATATCGCGCCCTGAGTCAACCCGGATTTACCAGCACGCTCAAGGCAGTAATGACAGGCGTTCCCCTGCCGCTATGCTCCTGCGGTGTGGTACCGACCGCACTGAGTCTGAGGCGACAGGGTGCCTCGAACGGTGCAACGACCGGCTTCCTGATCAGCACACCCTCGACCGGTGTCGATTCGATTCTGGTCAGTGCTGCCTTTCTGGGCTGGCCGTTTGCTATTTTCAAGGTATTCGCCGCCTTTGTGACAGGGCTTATCGGCGGCCTGATTGCGGACAAAGTAGCGCCGGAGGGAATGAGCAGGGATGCCGCCAGCGCAACACACAAAGAACAAACCCGGCATACAGGAGGCCGGCTGCCTGAAATGATTCGCTACGCGGTCATTGACCTGTACGGGATGATCGATCGCTGGGTAATCAGCGGGATTCTGATAGCGGCCGCGCTCACCGTCGCATTGCCGGACAACTTTTTTCACGACACTCAATGGGCGCAGGGGCCGGCCGGTATGCTATTGATGCTTGCCGTTGCCATTCCGCTTTATGTCTGCACGACCGGTTCAATTCCTGTGGCCGCTGCCTTTATTGCGGCCGGTATGCCGACTGGAACCGTACTGGTATTTTTGATGGCAGGACCGGCCACCAATATCGCCACCATTGGAGCAGTTTACCGAACCCTGGGCGGCCGACTACTGACAGTCTATATTGGCACAGTCATTGTGATGAGCATTGGTTTTGGTTTGACATTCGACTTCATCCTGCCCGATGCGCCCGTAAAACCCGCCCACCAGCACCCGACAAGCGGGCCGGGCATCATCTCGGCGCTGCTGCTGATAGCGATAACCATCTACCTCGTTATTCGGCGTCATAGACACAAACAACTGTCCAGACAACATGGAGAAACCGATATGGAACTGATCCTGAAAGTGCAGGGCATGTCCTGCCAGCACTGCGTAGCCAGCGTGAAAGAATCACTCGAAAGAGTAGCGGGCGTTGACACAGCCACCCCGGACCTCGACACAGGCAACGTCATGATTAAAGGCGACAACCCGGATCGAGAGCAACTGGCGGCCGCGATACGAGAAGCCGGCTATCAGATAAAACAGCCCTGATAGAGACTGCCTAACGCCTGAAAATAGTGAGCCAGCGCCAGATATTGAGCAATCCGGCCAGAGAACTGGCAACATAAGTAAGAGCGCAGGCCAATAAAATTTTACGTGCATGTCGGCGCTCTGTCTCATCGAGATAATTGCCTGCCTTCAATACCGGCATTGCCCTGTTAAAGCTGGCATCGAACTCAACCGGCAAAGTGATGAAATGCACCAGACTGGAGACCCCCATGGTGGCGATGCCGAGCAACAGCATGACAAAGCCGGATGCAGGCGCACGGGTAATGCCGGCGATAATCGGGACAGCATAAATAAGCAGGGCACCGGCACGCTCTGCATGGAAAGCAACCTGCGCCATCTGAGTGCGAATTTTTAATGGCCTGTAGCCCAGCTTATCCTGCAATGCGTGTCCGACCTCATGGGCGGCGACGACCACGGCCGTCAATGATTGACCACGATAATTATTCTCGCTCAGGCGAACCGTTCTGGATGCAGGATCATAATGATCGCCCTTATCGGTCATTTCCAGAGAAACGCCATCCAGCTCCAGTTTTTTAATGAGATGGTCGGCAAACTGCCCCCCGGTACCCTTAAAAT
>JAJDYQ010000019.1 GCA_022825085.1 Gammaproteobacteria bacterium | reverse complement strand
AAGCAGCATGTCCATCATACGATTGGTAAGGTCATCAGCATCCAGTATAAGCCTGACCAGACGGCGGCTGTCAGGCGACATGGTGGATTCGCGGAGTTGTTTGGGGCTCATCTCGCCCAACCCCTTAAAACGGGTGATGGTGATTTTACCTTTGCGCTTTTCCGCCTTGATACGGTCAAGAATGCCTTCGCGTTCAGCCTCATCCAGTGCATAAAAGACATCTTTGCCGACATCAATCCTGAACAGAGGCGGCATGGCGACATGCACACGACCTGCTTCCACCAAAGGACGAAAATGCCGGACAAACAGTGCACATAATAAAGTGGCGATGTGCAGGCCATCCGAATCGGCATCTGCCAGTATGCATATCTTGCCATATCGTATGTTTTTGAGATCTCCATATCCCGGCTCCACACCTATCGCCACCGATATATCGTGAACTTCCTGCGAGGCCAGCACCTGGTCCGGCGGCACTTCCCAGGTATTCAGGATTTTACCCCGTAATGGCATGATTGCCTGAAATTCACGATCCCGCGCTTGTTTGGCAGAACCACCAGCCGAGTCGCCTTCAACCAGAAAAAGTTCGGTTCTACCCAAATCCTGGGAGCTGCAATCGGCCAGTTTGCCGGGCAGCGCCGGCCCCGATGCCACTCGTTTTCGAGCAACCTTTTTGCCTGATCTCAAGCGCCTGTGCGCATTGGCTATGGCCAAACCGGCAATATTTTCACCTGCTTCAGGGTGCTGGTTAAGCCACAGACTAAAGGCATCTCTGACCACACCGGAAACAAATGCGGCAGTTTCGCGGGACGATAGACGCTCTTTGGTCTGCCCGGAAAATTGTGGATCAGACATTTTCACCGACAGGATGTAACTGCATCTGTCCCAGACATCTTCCGGCGTAATCTTGACACCACGCGGCAGCAGATTGCGAAATTCGCAGAACTCTCTTATGGCCTCGGTAAGTCCTGTGCGCAGTCCGTTAACATGTGTGCCACCCTGCACCGTGGGAATAAGATTGACATAGCTCTCGGCAGCAGGTTCACCATCCTCAGGGAGCCATTGAACGGCCCAATCAGCCACCTCTTTCTCGCCCTGCATATTACCGAGAAAAGGTTCATCAGGCAGAACTTCGAACCCCCGCAGGGCATCTGTCAGATAGTCCTTCAGCCCATCCTCATAATACCATTCCTCTCTGTCATTACCTTTTTCACCATGAAACTTGATCAACAAGCCGGGGCATAAAACCGCCTTTGCCCGTAATACATGCTTTAACTGCGGGACAGAGAAGTTTGCCGAATCAAAATACTGATCATCCGGCCAAAAACGAATCGTCGTTCCGGTGTTTCGTTTGCCAACATCACCAACTACCTCCAGGTCGGACACCTTGCTACCCCCCTTAAAGGCCAGATTATATTCCTTACCACCGCGCCGAACCCATACCTCCAGTGATCGGGAAAGGGCATTAACGACAGAGACCCCAACACCATGAAGGCCACCGGAAAACCGGTAGTTTTTATCCGAGAACTTGCCACCGGCATGCAGTCTGGTAAGGATGACCTCAACACCTGGAATTTTCTGCTGTGGATGCAGATCAACCGGCATCCCCCGACCATCATCGACGACCTCAATAGAGCCATCCCGATACAGAGTCACTTCAATTCTGCCGGCATGTCCGGCAATTGCCTCATCAACACTGTTATCAATCACCTCCTGCGCAAGGTGATTGGGGCGGGTGGTGTCGGTGTACATGCCCGGTCGCTTGCGTACCGGTTCAAGTCCGCTCAATACCTCGATTGACGAGGCGTCATATTCCATGGCCATTACGCTTCAGAACCCACCGCTGTTTTCAGGTATATCCTGTGGAAATCTTACCCGCCGCAATATGTCTCTTTTTCGCAGGGCGGTCCCGTTTCCATCGCACAGATAAGCCGTAATCAGGTCACGCCGGTAGTCCGAACCCGAACCGCTGCGCTGTTCGATATTTTCCCAGACGGGAGCATGACGCTCATGAAAAGTCTCTTTGCCGGTGCCATACGCCAGTGTTTTATATTCACGGCTATTACAGTGATAGCGCTCGACAAGAATGTTCTGATAGCCCGTGCGGGATTCAATAACCATGGTCAGTCGGGATGTCAGCCCATCACTGCCGATCTGTATGGATTCAGGATCAATGAAATACTTAAATCCGGCATGGGGAGCATCAATATCGACAGGCATCAAGTTTTTCTGTTGCGGATAGGCTGGCAGACTGGTCGAAACCTCACGAGTTCCCCATTGCTGAGCATTCAGCCCGGACGACATGGCACTCTCTTCTCCTGCATTCAATACCAATTCATAAGCAAACAGCGATAAACAAGCCGCCATCAGCACAAGGGTCATGGAAAACCGTATGACAATATGCACCTGCATCACCGAAACACGAAAGGGCGCATAGAGTAGTACGGCCCTTTGCCGGCGACAAGTCTCTCGTTCATAATCATCAAAACAGCCAGTGAACGACGGACATACAGGCTTATTGGAAAAACCGGATTTACCCGGTCAGACAGGATAACTCACACGAACTACCTTCCTGCGGCTGCTATTCGGAATCCTGTTTCAATAAAAAACCGGGGGACTGACTTCAGGGCCAGCCCCCCGGCATTTCAGATTACGGCCTGTCAGCCGTCCAGATTGTCCAGGAAATTCTGGAAATGACTGGACTCAGACCAGATCGAAACGATCAGCATCCATTACTCTGGCCCAGGCCGCAACAAAATCCTGCACAAACTTCTCTTTATTGTCGTCCTGTGCATAGACCTCAGCATAAGCCCGAAGAATGGAGTTGGAACCGAAGACAAGATCAACCCGTGTTGCCGTCCATTTGACATTGCCAGTACTACGCTCGCACACTTCATACAAATTGCCTCCAACCGGTTTCCACGTATAGCTCATATCGGTCAAATTGACAAAGAAGTCGTTGGTCAATGCACCTTCACGATCAGTAAATACACCGTGTCTGGTACCACCATGGTTTGTTCCGAGCACGCGCATACCACCTGTCAGCACCGTCATTTCACGGGCAGTAAGGCCCATCAGCTGGGTACGGTCAAGCATCATTTCTTCGTCACTGACGACATAGCTTTCTTTGACCCAGTTCCGGTAACCATCATGCAGCGGTTCCAGCACGGCAAAGGATTGTTCATCCGTCATATCTGCTGTAGCGTCACCGCGACCAGATGAAAAAGGAACCGTGATATCAAAACCTGCCTCTTTGGCGGCCTTCTCGATACCAACATTACCTGCCAAAACGATCACATCGGCCACACTGGCACCCGTGTCGGCAGCAATCGGCTCAAGTACAGCCAGTACCTTGCTCAGGCTTTCCGGTTCATTACCTGCCCAGCCTTTCTGCGGTGCAAGGCGAATACGCGCACCATTGGCACCTCCACGCTTGTCTGAACCACGGAAGGTTCGGGCGCTGTCCCAGGCAGTGCGGACCATCTCACCTACTGTTAAGCCGCTGGCAGCAATTTTTTCCTTAACAGCCTGCACATCATAGTCAGCACTGCCGACCGGCACCGGGTCCTGCCAGATCAAATCTTCCTGTGGGACATCCGGGCCGACGTAACGCGCCCTCGGACCCATATCACGGTGTGTCAGCTTGAACCATGCCCGCGCAAATACTTCCGAGAAGTATTCCGGATCCTTGTGGAAACGTTCTGAAATTTTGCGATATTCCGGGTCCATCTTCATGGCCATATCGGCATCGGTCATGATCGGATTCTGCCGAACTGAAGAGTCCTCCGAGTCGATCGGCTTATCGGCCTCTTCGATATCCACCGGCTCCCACTGCCAGGCACCTGCCGGGCTTTTCACCGACTTCCACTCATGGTTCAGCAGCATATCGAAATAACCGTTATCCCACCGGGTTGGCTGGCTGGTCCAGGCACCTTCCAGTCCACTGGTAACCGCATCATGGCCGATACCACGACCCGTCCTTTTATTCCACCCAAGGCCCTGCTCATCGATATCGGCACCTTCGGGTTCCGGCCCCAATGCTGTGGCGTCGCCATTGCCATGTGCTTTACCGACGGTATGACCACCGGCAGTCAGAGCAACGGTTTCCTCGTCATTCATCGCCATGCGTTCGAAGGTAACCCGTACATCATGGGCCGTCTTAAGCGGATCCGGCTGACCGTCAACGCCCTCAGGATTCACATAGATCAAGCCCATCATCACGGCAGCAAGCGGGTTTGCCAGATCACGTTCGCCGGAATAACGAGTACCTTCGCTGCCACTCGGAGCCAGCCATTCCTTCTCCGCGCCCCAGTAGATGTCTTTTTCCGGATGCCAGATATCCTCACGTCCGAACCCAAAACCAAAGGTCTTGAGTCCCATGGACTCATAGGCAATGGTACCGGCATAAGCGATCAAATCTGCCCAGCTAAGACAGTTACCGTATTTCTTTTTGATCGGCCAGAGCAAACGACGCGCCTTATCCAGATTGGCGTTGTCCGGCCAGGAGTTGATTGGGGCAAAGCGCTGGTTGCCGGTGCCGGCACCACCGCGACCGTCTGCTATACGGTAGGTACCTGCCGCATGCCAGGTCATACGAATCATAAGGCCACCGTAATGCCCCCAGTCAGACGGCCACCAGTCCTGCGAACTCGTCATTAAATCCCGGAGGTCTTTCTTGAGCGACTCATAGTCAAGTTTTTTAACTTCCTCCGTGTAGTTAAAACCATTATCCATTGGATTGGTCTTGCGGTCATGCTGATGCAGAATATCGAGATTCAGGGCCTTGGGCCACCATTCCATATTTGACATGCTGCTTTCTGTAGCTGCCCCATGCATCACCGGGCACTTGGTAATATCGTCCATTTCTTCACCTCCTATCGTTGCGTGGACACGTATTCACTGTGATTAAACATCGCGGTATTTACAGCGATGCCGACTTGATGTATCAAATTCATCGTTGTCTCCATATTAACTCTGAAACTCCAGGCTCTTATCCTGAGAGATAACGGGCCGGGATGCCAATGATCACCATTGGCTGGGGAAGCAATGTAATGCCCGCGCCACTATTATTCAATTCAATTTTATTGGAAAATTAATCTATTTTTTAGAATGCCAGATATTTCCCGTCCATACCAGGCGATTGAACTCTCGAATCAAAGTCGTTAGCATTGTTATCGTCGAAAACAAACCTGCAACGGTAATCAATGGCTACCAGAAAAAGATCCAAATCCACCGAACCGGACCTTGAGCAATCAATCGCGGAACTGGAAAGTCTGGTACAAGCCATGGAGTCCGGCGACTTGACTCTGGAACAATCTCTGGAGCATTTTGAGCGTGGAGTCAAGCTGACTCGCAACTGTCAGGAGGCTCTGACAAAAGCAGAGCAAAAGGTGAAAATCCTCATGCAGGATATGAATAACGGGAAGCTGGTCGATTTTAATCCCGATGAAAGCAGCTGACCATGGGCGATTTTGAGGCATTTATGCGTGACAGCCAGATGCGCATCGAACATGCACTGGACGGCTATCTCCCGAACGGTGCGGCCAGACCGGAAAGACTCCACGAAGCAATGCGATATTCCGTAATGGACGGCGGCAAACGTGTACGCCCGATGTTGGTTTATGCTGCCGGACGGGCTGTCAATGCGCCGAACCACCTGCTGGACGCACCGGCCTGCGCCATTGAAATGGTTCATGTTTATTCCCTGATCCACGATGACCTGCCGGCAATGGATAATGACGACCTTCGCCGTGGACGACCCACCTGCCACAAGGCCTATGATGACGCCACAGCAATACTGGCCGGCGATGCACTGCAACCACTGGCGTTTGACGTTATTGCCAACGAAAGTCGGCTAGGCCATGCAACCCGGCTCAAAATCATACAGACACTGGCCATGGCAAGCGGTTCTCTCGGCATGGCCGGCGGTCAGGCCATTGATCTGGAAGCCGAAACCAGAACACTGACCCTGCAACAACTGGAAGAAATGCACGCCAGAAAAACCGGGGCACTGATTCATGCTGCCATCCAGACAGGTGCCCTGTGCAACCCGGATGTCAGCGAGGAGGAGTTGGCCGGTCTGGAAATCTACGGCAAATGTATCGGTCTGGCTTTCCAGATACAGGATGATATCCTGGATGAAATCGGTGACACGGAAAAACTGGGCAAGCCACAGGGTTCCGACCGGCAGAACGGCAAATCCACCTTCGTATCATTATGCGGTCTGGAGACCTCGAAAAAGCGCAAAAAACAACTTCTGGAAAAGGCTGTCTCCGCGCTGGACACATTGCAGCATGACACCAGTCCATTGATTGAACTGGGTCGATATATTGTTCAGCGTGATTGCTGAACGGAATTTGATCATTGCATTGACATTTTTAATGCACAGCAGGATGAAATCAGGGCCTTTGTGCAGGATAATGACCCCATGAGTACCTATCCCCTGCTATCCCGCATCAATCAGCCATCGGATCTGCGCCAGTTACCGGAAAAGGAATTGCTGCAACTTTCGGATGAGTTGCGCGATTACCTGATTGAAACGGTATCGAGCTGCGGGGGACACTTCGGGGCGGGACTCGGAACAGTAGAACTGACCATTGCGCTGCATTATGTTTTCGATACCCCGAATGACCGCATTGTCTGGGACACCGGTCATCAAAGCTATCCGCACAAGGTATTGACCGGGCGGCGTGACCAGCTTGGCACCATTCGCAGAAAAGCAGGATTGACCCCTTTCCCGAAACGGGCAGAGAGCGAATACGATACCTTCGGCGTAGGACACTCCAGCACCTCCATCGGTGCCGCGCTGGGTATGGCGGTTGCGGGCAGACAGCAGGGTATGGATAGAAAATATATTGCTGTTATTGGCGATGGTGCCATGTCAGCGGGCATGGCATTTGAGGCACTTAACCACTGTGGCGACATTCAGGCCGACCTGCTGACTGTTCTGAATGATAACGAAATGTCGATCTCGCCCAATGTCGGCGCATTATCAAAATATTTCACCCGGATTCTGTCTGGCAAAACCTATTCCAGTATGCGTGAAGGCAGCAAGAAACTGCTGGAAATCGTACCGCCCATGTGGGAAATCGCACGCCGTGCGGAAGAGCATGTCAAAGGCATGGTGGCACCGGGAACATTATTTGAAGAACTGGATATCAGCTACTATGGCCCTATTAACGGTCACGATCTGCCGACCATCATCAAAACCCTGCAAAACCTGAAGGCGCACAAGGGACCCCGCCTGCTACATATTGTTACCCGAAAGGGCAAAGGATATACGCGGGCCGAACAGAATCCGGTCACCTATCATGGCGTCACGCCATTCAACCCGGACACCGGAATAAAAAAGACCGGCACCCCATCATCACCTACCTACACCCAGGTATTTGGTGAATGGCTTTGTGATATGGCGGCACAGGATGAAAGGCTGATTGGCATCACACCCGCCATGCGAGAAGGTTCCGGTCTGGTAAAATTTTCCCAGGCCTTCCCGGAACGTTACTACGATGTCGCCATCGCAGAGCAACATGCGCTGACTTTTGCCGCCGGTCTGGCATGTGACGGCATGAAACCGGTGGTAGCGATCTATTCAAGTTTTTTACAGCGTGCCTACGACCAGCTTGTACACGATATAGATCTGCAAAACCTGAATGTCCTGTTTGCCATTGACCGTGCCGGCGTCGTCGGCCCGGATGGCCCGACCCATGCCGGCGTATTTGACTATTCATTCATGCGCTGCCTGCCCAATATGGTTATCATGGCCCCTTCCAATGAAGATCAATGCCGAAAAATGCTGACAACCGGTTTCCGTTACAAAGGCCCTGCGGCAGTACGCTACCCACGCGGCAAGGGGCCGGGAACAGACATTCAGCCCGAACTCGGCACACTGCCACTGGGCAAGGCCGAAGTCATACGCCGCGGAAGCGGCATGGCGATACTGGCCTTTGGAACCATGGTTACAGCCGCCCGTCAGGCTGTCGAGCACCTCGATGCCACCCTGATTGACATGCGATTCATAAAGCCGCTGGATGAAGAACTGATCCGCGATATGGCGACCACGCACGATATTCTGGTCACGATTGAAGAAAACAGCATTATGGGCGGTGCCGGCAGTGCCGTAGCCGAATTTCTACACCTCGAACAGCTCAATACCCCGCTGATCCGGCATGGACTGCCGGACCGCTACATTGAGCATGCAGAAAGGGGAGAGCAACTGGCTGAATGCGGGCTTGATGCGGACGGGATAGAAAATTTCCTGAAAAAACATCACATCGGAGTTGCCAAATCCACTGCACTTTAATACGCTGGCAGTCTGGATACCTGAAACGAGTGATAAACCATTGGACAACCTCATACCAGACAGGAACGATCTACCCGGCATTGCCGATGTGCAGCAGAGCGCGGATACGCGCCAGATCGCCATTGACAAGGTAGGCATCAAGGATATTCGCCACCCGGTCAGGGTCAGGGACCGTTCCGGTGGAGAACAGCATACTATTGCCAGTTTCAACATGTATGTTGATCTGCCCAAACACTTCAAGGGCACCCATATGTCGCGTTTCGTCAACATACTCAACCAGCATGAGCGCGAGATCACGGTCAAGTCCTTCAAAAACATGCTGCATGAAGTCACCGAGCTGCTGGAAGCGGAGTCCGGTCATATCGAGATGACATTCCCCTACTTCGTCAACAAGAAGGCACCTGTCTCAGGCGTGGAAAGCCTGATGGATTATGAGGTGACATTTAGCGGTGCCAAGATTGATAACGAAATCTGCATGAATGTGAAGGTCGTCGTGCCTGTGACCAGCCTGTGCCCCTGCTCCAGAAAAATATCCGATTATGGCGCACATAACCAGCGCTCACATGTCACGGTTGACATCCGTTCCAAAAACTTCATGTGGATAGAAGAAATCATCGACATCGTGGAGGAAGAGGCATCCTGCGAGCTCTACGGGCTGCTCAAGCGGCCTGACGAAAAGCATGT
Source organism: Gammaproteobacteria bacterium (assembly GCA_022825085.1). Classification (GTDB taxonomy): domain Bacteria; phylum Pseudomonadota; class Gammaproteobacteria; order JAJDYQ01; family JAJDYQ01; genus JAJDYQ01. The sequence goes on along the minus strand of JAJDYQ010000019.1, from coordinate 11,177 downwards.
CACGGAGCGCGCCTATGACAATCCCAAGTTTGTCGAGGACATGGTGCGCGATGTGGCAGCCCGGCTGAACAGGGATGACCGGGTTATCCGGTATGTGGTCGAATCCGAAAACTTCGAATCCATCCACAATCATTCCGCTTACGCACTGATCGAAAAAGACAAGCAGGCCGACAGAAAAAGCGATCTTTAATCGGCGACAGCAAAACTCCCCTTCGCCATTCTGCTGGAGGCAACCAGCCCTTGCAGGTTATTGATTTTCTACCTGCTCATGGACCCGGTCATACGCATGCAGCAATGCTTGCCGAATCAAATGTGCCCTTTTGCTGTCATCCGGTTGCAACTCCAACAGACGGACCAGCTCGTCTCTGGCTTGTGGGCGATACATAAAAGCCAGGCCGGTAACGGCGCTTTTGGCAACATGGTCACTTTCATCCAGCACATAGGCAGATAATATATCGATATCCTGCAACTCACCGTTGATTCCCAGGGCAACAGCCACCTGCGAGCGAACCAGAAAAATTTCATGGTCTTTTTGCCCGCGGATATAGTCGAGAAATTCGCGGGTATTACCCCGCAGGATGCGATTCAGTGTTGAGGCCAGCGCAACCCGCACCACCGGAGACTGCAGGCGATGCCAGGCAATATCCGGGTGCAGATCCCGCCTTTCATACCACATTGAGTGCAGCAGCTTTCTGATAATGAGGCTGTCACGCATGACATAAAGCGCGTGCAGCATATTGGCTATATCACCGGATTTCCCCGTTCTCAGGCCGGATTTGATGTCATCCAGAGAGGCCCGGCCGGATACAATTTTTGCCAGAATAATATCGGCCTGGGCAATCGGGGCACCGGGCTGGCCATGTTGCGGAGCCTGAGGGAATACCGGCCCGGCATACAAGCATTGCAGAACCAGTACCATCGGCACCCAACAGCCGGCACGAGGAAGCCGCAAAAGTATTGCGGACATGGATGACACTCCGCTACAGCCGGTAAGCCGGTACACAGATCGTTATTTACCCCAGCATTTCGCTATCTTGGTTGCATTATTTCCGCAGGCCGTACAACGACGTTCTCCATTAGTTAGGATAATCAGGTTGCCACAATCAGAGTCTGTCCAGCCCGACGGTATTGCTGACATAAGGGCAGAGCGTTGATGAGGATACGTCAACATTCTCAGGGTGTAGTAGCCATTCTGACTATCGGTGGAAAGGTCTATCTTTTTATCAGCGCATTTATTGGTGCTGCTCCCAATAAACCTTGGGTACTTGTTGCAGTCAGAATAGTAGCGCTCCATACGGCTGACCGTCTCCAAAAGTAATGCCCTGCCATCGGACCTTTTACCCCGTTCAACATAGGCCGTGTAGTTCGGATAGGCGATTGCAGCCAATATACCAACAATCACCACTGCGATCATGATCTCAATCAGGGTAAAGCCACTGCTGTAATGGATGCGGCCTGCGCCGGACATGGTTTTCATTCGAGTCTCCTCTCTCAATTTAATCATCCTGATACCAGTATGTACGCTGAATGGAGTTGGCATTCAGTCCGCTCAGTGACTGGACACTTTGCTGTAATCCCGTAATGATTTTTACACCGGCATCGGTGAATATCGGCAGGGGATCAGAAGTCAGTCCTGAACCCAGCAGGTGCCGGCGGTCACTGACATTCACATCACCGTCCAGATCCCAGTCAATGATACCATCACCGGTCGCAAGGTCCAGGGCATAACCAAAAGACTCTCCGATATCGGCCGAACACGTATTACTGACGGATGCCCCCGTACTGGGCACATAAGAGGTGAAAAAGACCTGTCCGAAGAGTACCGTGATGGTGCTCAAGCCCTTTTCACCATTGCCCGGAAAATCAAGATAATAACCACGGGATGATTTCACGGCGGTCGAATTCCTGCTCGTATCCGATAACGCCGAACTGGTGACAGAGGTCAGGTCAGACTCCGTGATTGGACTGGTAAATCCTGTGCCATCTGCCACACGATCCGAATCGACATCAACCAGATGATTGACCGCCTTGTCTCTGAGTGCATAAAACCTGTCTTCCACATCGACATCCAGAGGGTGGGCACGATAACCACTGGTCAGCAGCAGATAGGTCAGTCTGCCGTCACTGTTATCGGTTGCGGTCACTGTATCCGTATAAACGGTGTCAACGACCTGTACGGCAGTCAGGTCCTGATAGAAGCGTCTCTGCTCCGAAAGTGTGCTATCAGAGGACAGATCGGCGACATGCCCGACAATGGTTCGGGTTGTGATGGAGGCCGAGTTATCAAAACCACTGCCATCGTCCTTAATGTCATGCCCCAGATCAATCCTCCAGACATTACCGCCCGTGTCCGGAAAATACACCCGGTCAGTAACACCATCACTGTTGCTGTCAAGCACACTGACGCTGGCCGTAATGGAATGGTGAAAACCCGGTATCTCCAAATCGGCACCGCTCGCCGCAATGCTGTTGCCGGCATCGGCCGCATGACTGATAGAAAGTAACAGACTGCCGTCATCAGGGTCTATGATATAGATGGCATTCCCCCGGTTGGGGTTGGCATTTGCGGTACCAAAGTTCTCGTCCAGATCGTTGTCATATCCCCCTCCCATAATCAGCACGTCTTTCTCAACCAGATTATCGCCAGAGTCCCGCACATTGATCGTTGCCACAACCGGGCGTGACCAGGTATCTCCCATACGGGTGTAGTCACCGGTTCCTCCCTGTAGGCGCCACAGCAGCGTCGGAACCACGGTATCCGCTGAGCTGGTTAATGTTGTTCCATACGACGGCGACAAATCCAGTGCATAGACAAACTGCCCGCCACGCCGCATCACCTGATAAACCCGGACAAAATCACCGTCAGACGGGGTAATGGTGCCATCATTATTGACATCCACCTGATGCAGAACAGGGGTGGCATCCAGACCGTATAAATGCTGTTGCTGCTGATTTTCAAAAAGTGCCCCGACATTTTCCAGAGTCGATACCGGCATGAATATCCAGTCCTCAGTACCATTATTCGGATTGATCATTCTCATACCACCCGCATTGGTATTGACCAGCAGCTTGTCAATCAGGGTCTCGCCCGGATCCAACTGGCCATTCGTGGAGTCTGCGGTACCATCGCCATCGGTATCGGCGTTAATGAGGGTATCGGAGAAGCCGTAAGTCAGGATAACCGGACTGGCATGAATGATATCGCCCATACCCCAGCGGGTATCTGTGGTATCACCATCACCGTCTTCATCCAGAATATCCCGCCCCAGAAGCCACAGCATTTTATTGGAGCATTCGCTGCCGGCACTCACATCATTGGGATTATTGCAAACAAAATTGGTGGCAGATATATATGGGAATGAGAAGAACGCATTGTTGTTATCCCAGTTCGTATGATTAAAGTTGAAGCCGGGTATTCCCAGAGAATAGGGCAGGGATATTCCAGAGGAATGAGGGGGAGGATAGCCGTAAATATCAACCTCATCGGTATAAATAAGACGGTCCCGATAATCGGTGACCTGTGCCCCGGCACCGCCCGTTATGGTGCTGCTGCCATCGGCACTGGCACTCCAGTAACTCTGAGAGTTGCGGTTGAATAACAATGTCATATCGTCAACGGCATCATTGCCGTTTTGATCCAGAATCTCTGTATCGCGCACCTGCGCCGCAGTGCAGGCCATATTGGACACCGGGTCAACCGTATCATCATCGACACAAACCCGGAAACGCTTGACATTACCGTCCCACTTGCTTTCCAGCTCAGGCGTGAACAGACCGAAATAAATTTCATCCCGGCTGCGTGTGCGGTTAAAAAAGTTGGTCGTGATCGCAGGCGAAGCAAAGGCCGATGATGTACTTAAAACCTCACCAAAAATATTATCGAACACATCCAACAGTTCATCTGTGGAGCTCGCACTATAGGATCTTCCATCGCCCGCACGGGCTATCTGCTCAAGCCACCGTCCGGCGTTTCCGCCTGACAGATTGAATGCAATGGTATAGGTTTTTACAACCTGCTCACCATTGTTCGGGTCACCGTCCTGGTCGTTATTGGCCATCGCCTCGACCATTTCAACCGCACACCGCCCCCGGCTGTCCTGGGCATTAACATTGCGATCACTATCAACACAGGCACTGATCTCACTGAACTCCGACAGAATCTTGGTTTCAGTGCCCTGACTGGTCAGCGTGGGCGCACCATCCGTGAGGAAAATCATATAGTTTGCCGCACACTGATCAATATTCAGAGGAGAGTTATAGACAGGATTGCCATCGATATAATCCTGCGCACAATCGGCCGTATTTGAAAACTGGCAATCGGTGCCACCGCCCGGACCATCATTATAGGTCCCACCCGTCCATGAGCCGGGATGACTGGTTAGCGTGTTCCGCATCTGTTCCCTGTAATCAATCGTTTCACCATCGACAGTCAGAGGGCCCAGTGGGGCACTGCCGCGCTGCCTGCCAAAATCCACTGCCTTGCCACGCCAGTATAAAGCCGCCTCATATAATGTTTCGACACTGGGGGTCCAGGCCAGCAGACTGGGTATGTTCAAGGCATCCGCAATCTCCAGCAGGCGACGGCGCACTGTCGTGGCACTGACGGTGCTGCCAACTCCTGTGACGCTTTCTTCCACTTTCAATAACAGGCGTGGTGCCTTGATGACATCGCCGTTATAGGAATAGGCCCGGCGTTCCTGCCCATTCTGGCCCTTCACGAACAGGGCAATCTGATTATCCATGGCCCAGTCAGTGCGCTGCACAACCGACTGCACCAGAGAGGTCACATCCAGCGTTATGGTCTGATCAACAGGAACCATACCGGGAGGGTCCGCCTGAACGATGTTGCCATTACCGGGTTCAACACGGGGACGATTGCCAATATCATTGGCGGTGGAAATAAAGTCCTGTGCATTGCCGACATCCTCGGCATTCACGAAAAAGGAAGCCGGTTGAATTTGACTGTTCTGACTCATCGTAAACTGCAACAGGGCCTCGTCAACCTGTATGTCCCTCTCAACCGGCAGGGAGAAGATCACGCCGTATTCACTGGTATCGCCGCCCTCGGGCAAGCCAAGCTCCAGTGACGCCGGTGCGGTCCTGTTTCTGTTATCTGGAAACTGCTTGGAATCATGCAGGCCACGCGCGACCGGGATATTGTAGTCAACCTTGTTACAACCGGTATCACCCGGATTGCCGGTGATGCCGCCGGTGTCATAAGTCACACGCAGCACGGGGGCACGTGCCGGATCATCGTCATAGCTGCTGACCGTGCGCCTCACACTCCCAGCAGGCCCAAATAAGAAGGCTTCTTGTTCAATCCGGAACGCCATGCTGTTGCCCCCACACCAGCCTGATCGATCAACAACACGCTGCACAAGGCTGCTCATATCCACTGTTGTGTAGGTATTGCCCACCACCCAGTCGCCGCCTTGATTAAGGGGGCCGCCTTGAGCAACAAGGTGCCCTACTCCCCAGGATAGATTGGTTGTTGACCATGTACGATCAGATGGTCGGTTAGGCGCGGTCGTATCAAAAGCCACTGTATCGTCAGCCTCCTCAACCGATATAGACAGAGCGGGACGGTTGTTCACATTGACATTCGGGTTGGCGGCGGTGAAAATAATTTCCGCAGATTGTATATCCGCCCCCTGCGGTATGGGTACATCCTGAAAACGCAGACCTAATTCCGTGATTTCGCCAGCGAACCGATCATTACGCACAGGCTCATAATCACAATATCGGACAACCAGTCTGGCTCTTTTACTGGAGTCCTGAGAACGGCGATAGATTTCGCGACCACTGCCAATGACACTGCTGTCATTGTCCATTAAAAATGCCATTGACTGACCAGGATTCCAGCCGCTCGCATTGACAATCTCCTGCACGATAGGCGATATGTCGGGTGACCGGAACGGGGCATCTGGAGAGGTGCTGGCTATGCCGGCCCAATCAACGACCGCATCGGTCAGTGCAGTACCTGCCAGCCGATCTGCCGGGCCATCGCCGATTAAAAACCGATCAGGATCAAAAATGTAACCGTCTGCATCGCCATAAATGGCGACATTGACATCGTTGACCCCATTACTCCTTGCAACAAATTCCAGATAGGCATTTTCAATAAAGGCATTCCTGGGAATATCGACCGATGTAAAACGAAAACCGGTATAGTCTTCCCCGATGTCGATGCTTGCCTTGAGAACACTGCCGGGCATTTCCTGGGCGGCTTCATTCGGCCCGCCGCCGGTTATACGGTACTCTCTGTCAATGTAGGGTAGTGTCCCCGCCGCCACTCCACAAATCTGACCCGACATCTGCAGCAACCGATTATCGGTTTCCGCCACAGTTGAGCCGTCCACCTGTTCGGCATCATCCTCGCTTTGGGAGATCGGAACCAGAATCGTTGCCAGATTCTGAGCGGCCTCACCGGTTACGGTGCTGGCTGCCGCATCAATGTCGGTCACCGGAAATAACACGGTGCCACCGGTTGACAGATAGCAGGCATTATTGGCGTTAGCCGATGTGCGGGTGGTGCTACCCGTATGGGTTGGGTCCAGCACACCGCCGATATAGGTCTCACCGCCATTGGCCACTTGATCAGGGTGCTTGCATGCCAGTGATGTGCCGTTTGAACCGGGTGGCTTGGCACCATTCATGCGCATCATGCCCACCCGCACATTATCCAGCCGAGACAGGAGGTCCTGCATGACATTGCTCAATACATCGATTCGACTGCCCAGATTTTCATTTTCTCCGGGGTCATTCAAATCACCATCATTATTCAGATCGCCTGTTATGACATCCTGCGCCATACTGACGGAGGTATCAAAGACGAAAAGAACATTCGGTTTGATCAAGCCGCCGGAACCGGAAAAATAGATCTCCGTATCGTCGGCAATCAGAAATGTCGATACGGCTGACATCAGAAATGTCAAAACGATTGACAGGAATCGTGAAAATAATCTGCCTTGAATATTCATTTGCTCACCCTGACCGCTATCCGGTCACCGTTGCCAACTGAAATGTCACAGTAAAGATAACTATGGAAACCATGGCTACTGCCCAAGTGCCCTTGCTCCGGCCACAACCTGAGCCGATGCACCGCTTTCGGTCGAGCCACCACTTTCGACATCCGAATAATACCATCGGAAGGTGCTTGAACTGATGGCTTCACCGATATCCTGAAATCCGGAAATATCCTCGCTGTCTCTGAATCTCACTTCAAACTCCCAGTCCGCACTGTAGTCACCCAGATCGTTATCTTGCTCGGAGATGGTGTAGCCGGCCGTGGTTCCGGCAAAGGCTGTGTCACTGCTAAATGCCGACCGCAGACCGGATTCTGCAGCCTGAAAAGCCCTGTTAATGTCCTGGGAGTTGCCTGCCATGCGCTCTTCCAGGGTATTGGTGCTCATCGCGGTAATGCCAAGCAGCGTCATTATCACCAGAAAAACCAGAGCGGTTACCAGTACCGCACCGCGCTGATTATCTGCCCTGTTAATCAATCTTCTCATCCTCAATCAGCTCCGATTACGCAGTTCAATAGTCGTGGTGAATACCTTCCGACGATGACGGTCACCCGCTGCCGTAACGGTCTTGTTCAGCACATTGTAGGCCCTGTTATCGACATCCACTCCCATCTCATCTTCAGTACGGATCAGCAATCCGATCTGGACGCTGTTCACTTTTTCCCAGTTGACCACATCAACGGCAGCAGCAAAGGTGGTACCATCACCATACATAATCTGCATGTCTTCTATACCGGCCACTAGCTCCTGTGCCCTGTATCCGGTACCGGAATGAACGTAACGGTAAAGCGCTGGAATATTGTCCGGGTTTTGCCGAATATGGTAGCGGGCAGCATAAAGATGGTGCAGTCTGGCACTGTTATCATAGAGCTTGGACAGATCCGTCGTGCTGTTACCCGGCAACGGTGCCGGCGACACCGCAGCACGCTCTATATTGCTCCCAGTAATCCCCGTTACCTGAAATATGTCAGCACTGGCACAGTCGCTCACGGCAAGCACGGCATTGCCGCCGATACCATCTACAGCCGTCGCGACAATGTCGTCGGACACCGCTGACATGGCACTCTGAAGGCTATGGCCGGTCGGCCTGAAAAAGCGGATTGTAATGGCATCCGTCCCTGCAACCATGTCCGCAACATTGTCTTTGCTGTCGGATGGCTTCCACTTGCTGCTCGATGGAGGTGCGCTTCCCGGCACCACATCATTGGCTCCCTCGATTGCATTGTCCACATACAGCAAATCCTGGGCACCCTGATTCAGATGATTGGTAACCTTCGCTATATCATGCGAGCAGCCCACATAGCCGGCCATGCGTATATCTCTGGTCAGAAATTCAATGGCAAACCGCGCATTTTCCTGTAAACGACTCATTTCAGTCTGCTCATTGAATGATCGCTTGTTGCCTATCATCAGGGAAACAACACCCGCCATCAGGATCAGACCAAGCAACATGGCCACCATGATCTCCACAATCGTAAAACCACGCTGGCTACCATCAAGATCGGAATAGGTTGGCTTGCTCATAAGACAAAAGTGTAGGCTATATTGTGTGTTTCACCGTCGCGGTCGGTCCAGCCCAGCGTAACAGTATATTCATTAGCGGCACGAGAAATACTGGCCGTGCTGCCCGGCGGCAGGGCGTCATAGACTGCCTGCTGCCAGCAGCCCAAATCACTTTGTACTGAAGGCACATCCGCCGGGAATGTTGCCAGCGTGCAGCCCGGTCTGCTGGCAGCAACGGTATAACTGCTGACGTAGCTTGCCGCCAGACCGTCGGTGACATTTTCACTCAGCCGCATTCTGTCCGCAATGTTATAGGCCAGCGTGCTGATCTGGCTTCGCAGATGGGCATCATGGTTAAACTGCAACCCCTTGACCTGCAGGGCGGCAATACCCAGCAGGCCGACAGCCAGGATCACCATCGTCACCAGCACCTCAATCAGGGTAAAGCCCGGCGCTGCCCCCGGGCCGGTTCCATGCACCAGACGATTCACAATGTCGCGCTTCATGGGCAACCACTCCCGGTGTATTTGGAGTTTGTGCTCGGACGACCGGTGAGAGATATGGATACCTGACGACCTGGACTGACAGCCTGAGTATTGTCTCGGTCATCGCATATCGAGAAAACGGCGTCGTCATCCACAAGCCCGGTCGGGCTGTAAGTAAACTCTGTTTCCCCACCCGCCTCGGTTATTGTGGTTACGCTACAACCCTCTCTGGGAAATTGCTGCAGTACCGTGCCACCTTGCTCCACCTGCCAGCCATTACCCCATGAACCACCTGTCGCACTGATACTGATCCCCTCCCGGCGCTTGATCGCCTCGGAGCGTGCCAACTGAAAGCCCGTTACCAGCGATGTCGATGTTGCTGTCATACAGTTGTTTTTGATGAACGACTGATAGGCCGGTGCCGCCAAACCCATCAGGACCGCCAGTATGGCAATAGTCACCAATAACTCCACAATCGTGAAGCCTGCATCAGAATAGAGAAGACTGGCTTTCATACGGTATATTCTAGCAGCGACTAAAGCCATGATAGACAGGTTATAGCATCAAAGGGGTATTTTTTCCGATAAGTGGCTATTGCATCCGGCATTCGAACCAGCATGGGAGCCATCCACTTTACAAGGTCAGGATAGAGGGACTACAACCATTACCGGCAATATTGTTCGATATGGCTTTCTGCCTCAGATAATTGTTTACGCCGTTGTTCCTCATCCATGTCAGATGCCTCACCGGCCTCGTTGATGAACGTTATATTGACAGCAGCATCTTCCAGCAGTGCCTTGTTCTGCTGCGCGATGAGGCAGTTCTGTTTTATGGCAGCCTCCACATCCGCCCCGGATACGACCTGCGGGTCTTCATCGGCGTCAACCTGCCCGCCGTTTTCCCTGCCTGCACCACCGGCCGACACAGGTAGTGCCGGGTAAGTCTGCTCTATTTCTTCATAGTCAGTGATATGAGCCGGGGGATATCGCGAATAATGCACCTCTCCGGTGATGGTATCCACCCACCTGTAAATGCCCTGCTCATAGTCAAGCTGCGCGGATGCGCCACCGGAAAGGATAATCAACAATCCCGGTATTATGAGTTTTTTCATAAAAATACTTCCTAAAATTCAATATAGACCGAAGCCAGACAAGCTCAAACAGGGTTGGGTTCCCTTAACAACACTCGAGCACCACCATGCCCTGTTCCTGAAAAAACTTCAATCTGTTCAAAAATGACATACCCAGTAATATGGTCTGGTCATGGTCCGTATCAATCACGGCCCCTTCAACATTCGGTATGGTAATGCCACCCACGGCAACAGATTTGAGCATGACCCTCCACGCCCTCTCCTGACCGGATGCTGTCGTCACAACAGCAACATCGCCCTGCTCTCTATACTGAATCTGAAGGCGGTCAGCCGTCGGCCTGCCCATCGCCACAAGCGTGGCACCTGTATCCATCAGAAAATCCACACTTCGACCATTAATCTGCCCGGAAACAAAGTACATGCCCCTGCGACTGGGTATTCTGACAACTTTTTTCTCTGGACTACTCAACTGCGTGCTGATATCGGCACCAAGGGTCAATGTTTTCCGCACGCCGTTAATTTCGACAATGGCCCTGTTGGAAGAAGCATGAATCAGATGCACCCCCTCTACAGCCGGAGCACCGGCCTCCAGCAGGTGCCGCCGGTCGTTTATCCTGAGCATGGCCTTGCCACTGAACAAGGCAACCACCTGCACCTGCGGACCGTCTTCCGCCGATGCGCCCGAGGAAATGCAGGCCAGGATCGGCAAAAACACCCACAAGAGAAAAGATTGAATTTTCATGGCCTGGCAGAGAAAGTCGGCAACATTGCCACCTATACTAGCAGCAATTCCCCAACCAATCATGAAATCCGTCACAGTTTACAGAAAAGTGGTAGAGATATGGTGCTTTCAGGCAACCACCCCGCCCTGGCGGGCACCCCTCCAAGGAAGGGGAATGATTTGAGCGGCTGCATTGGGTAAGTTATCAACACCGAAAAAGACTGATACCGCAACCATTCCCCTCCTCTGGAGGGGTGGCAGGCGTAGCCTGACGGGGTGGTGACATTGAGGCAGCACACACCTCAATATCATCCGCAACACCACTCCAGCATGACTTGTTCAAAGAATAGAAA
>JAJDYQ010000040.1 GCA_022825085.1 Gammaproteobacteria bacterium | reverse complement strand
GTTTTTTCGTGGTAGCTATATTGATGTCTGGGGGATTGTTCTTTGTGTGGCCATGATGTCGATCTCCGCTTTGTTTTATTATATCGGCGGTCAGTTTCTGGTTGGAAAGTTGTTACGCCTGGTGCCGATTTCTGGCTATGATACCGGAGTGGATGCCATCAAGTTTGTTATTCTGCCTGTCATTATTGGTGTGATTGCCGGCATTGGTGCCAGTACCCGATGGTATCGAACATTTTTTCTCGAAGAAGCCGGTAAGGATTTTGTGCGCACGGCAAGGGCCAAGGGTCTGCCGGAAACACGGGTGTTGTTCGGGCATGTGCTCAAGAATGCCATGATTCCCATATTGACAGGTATCGTGGTGGCATTGCCATTGTTGTTTATGGGCAGCCTGATACTCGAATCTTTCTTTGGTATTCCGGGGCTGGGCAGTTATACCATTGATGCGATCAATCAGCAGGATTTCGCTATTGTGCGGGCGATGGTCTTCCTGGGTTCTGTGCTGTATATCGTCGGGCTGATACTGACCGATATTTCCTATACACTGGTCGATCCCAGAGTACGGCTGACATGATTGAGATACTCTGGACCGATGCCCTGGTATTTATACTGGTTGGCTCCATCATCGCCTTCGCGCTGTATGCGCATTCACGGGAGCATCTAAGGGCACCCTGGCGTGAGATTATGCAGAAGCCATTGGGTATGAGTGCATTAATGATCCTGATGGTCTATGTGTTGATCGGTTTGCTGGACTCTCTTCATTTCCGCCCACAGTTGAAAAACACTGGCAGCAGCGAGGTGAGGTATGCGGCCACCATTGAAAGTGTGCTGGATATTATTCTGAGTGATTTGCATGAAAGTACGGAGAAAACCTATTCCAGACCGTTCGCGATTCACCTTTATAACAAAGAAACCGTTGAGGATCAGTGGGGCAATAAAAGTCGCCAGTATCCGAGGCTGGTACATGCCGGTTCGCATTTGCGACAGCCTGAACATCGCGCAGAAGATATCAGTCAAAGACTGATTTTCAGTATCTTCAGTGGGTTGATGGCCTGGGGTATGACCACGGCATTGATCATTGTGCTGGTAGTCTGGAGAACGGGAGAATCGCTGCAGGTCGTTATACAGGGAATGGTGCGCGGGCATCGTAACCTTCCATGGCGCAGTATCCTGGCCACACTGGCATTTATCATGCTGACTTTCTCTTTCCTTATGAATACCGCCGCTGTTTATCATGTATTCGGTACGGACAAGGTTGGTGAGGATGTCCTGTATCAGGCACTCAAGAGTGTCCGAACCGGCCTTGTTATCGGTACTCTGACGACGCTGATTATGCTGCCCTTTGCCGTTCTGCTCGGCATTATGGCCGGCTATTTCAAGGGTTGGGCTGATGACATTATTCAGTATATCTACACCACATTAAATTCTATTCCCGGTGTTTTGTTGATCGCGTCGGCAGTCCTGATGATGCTGGTGTATATGGAAACCCACCCTGAACTGTTTGGTACCGGTGTCGAGCGGGCAGATTTTCGCCTGTTGTTTCTATGTATGATAATGGGCGTGACCAGTTGGACCGGATTGTGTCGTCTGTTGCGTGCCGAGACGTTAAAGCTTAGTGAGCTTGAGTATGTGCAGGCGGCGGAAGCCCTCGGAGCAGGGCGCCTGACCATTATCAGACGCCATATTCTGCCGAATGTCATGCACATTATCCTGATCGCGGTGGTGATGGATTTCAGTGGTCTGGTACTGGCCGAGGCCGTTTTGTCTTATCTGAATATTGGTGTTGATCCGACGATGTACAGTTGGGGCAATATGATTAACAGTTCCCGTTTGGAACTGGCACGAGAGCCGATTGTCTGGTGGTCTTTTCTCGCGGCATTTATCTTCATGTTTCTGCTGGTTCTCAGTGCCAATCTGTTTTCGGATGCGGTAAGAGATGCCTTTGATCCCCGGCTCAGAGAGGTGCGTGCATGAGCGAAATCATCCTCAGCGTCCGCGATCTTAACACCTGGTTCGGTTCGATTGATGAACCGGTACGTGCCGTGGATGGCGTCAGCTTTGATATTCGACGCGGCGAGACACTGGCAGTGCTGGGCGAATCTGGATGCGGCAAATCCGTGACGGCATTGTCTCTGATGCGGCTGGTGCCGCAGCCCGCCGGAAACATTATTTCCGGCTCAATCAGTTTCAGGGGAGAGGAGCTGCTCGCCAGACCCGAAATGGAAATGCGTGATATACGTGGTTCCCGTATCGCCATGATCTTTCAGGAGCCGGCTACTTCCCTGAATCCGGTGCTGACTATCGGCGACCAGATTGGTGAGTCTCTGGCACTGCATCTCAACTTGCGGGGTGAGATGCAAAAGCAGCGTATTGTTGAACTGCTGGAGCAGGTCGGCATTCCTGATCCGCAGCGTCGTATCAGAGAATATCCGCACCAGTTATCCGGCGGTATGAAACAGCGGGCAATGATTGCTATCGCGCTGGCCTGTGAGCCGGAACTGTTGATTGCGGATGAACCCACAACGGCACTGGATGTCACCATACAGGCACAGATATTGAGACTGCTGAAATCTCTGCAACAGCAGCGCAATATGAGCATCCTGCTGATTACCCATGATCTGGGGGTGGTCGCCGATATGGCCGATCATGTGGCCGTGATGTATGCCGGGCAAATGGTTGAGTTAGCCAGCCGACAGTCATTTTTTGAGCGACCACTGCATCCTTACAGCCGAAAACTGTTTCAGTCGCTGCCGTCATGGGAAAAGCGCAGCGAAACCCTGCCCGTCATTCAGGGGGTAGTGCCCGATCTGAAACAACAGTTTACCGGCTGCCGCTTTGCTCCGCGCTGTGACCATGCAAATGACCATTGTCTGAGCACTATACCCGAGTGGCAGCAGCATGATGCACGCAGTGTGCGTTGTCTTCGATACGAAGAAGCACTGCATGAGTCGATAAAGTCGGCTGCGATAACAGCTTCTTCCATGTCGCAATATGAACCACAACCATTACTGAATGCTAAAAATCTCAGGATTCATTTCCCCATCCATAAAGGTGTGTTTAAGCGCATTGCAGGCCATGTGAAAGCTGTTGATGGTGTTGATATTGAAATTATGACCGGTAAGACACTGGCTCTCGTGGGTGAGTCAGGCTGTGGAAAAACCACTACCGGCAAAGGTATCCTGCAGTTGATTAAACCGACGCTCGGTTCAGTCGAGTTTGAAGGTGTGGAATTGACGTCGCTGAATCGCCGTCGCCTGCGTGAAAAACGTCGCGATATGCAGATTGTTTTTCAGGATCCTTTCTCATCCATGAATCCCCGTATGCTGGTGTCGGATATTATTGCCGAAGGGTTGCCACGAAGAATGGACAGGGACGAGCGTCACGCCAGGGTCAGTGAGTTATTGCAGCATGTCGGTTTAAGTGCTGACATGAAAGATCGCTATCCACATGAATTTTCCGGTGGACAGCGCCAGCGCATTGCGATTGCCCGTGCCCTGGCGGTTGAGCCCAGGTTGATCATTTGTGATGAACCGACCAGTGCGCTTGATGTTTCTGTGCAGGCGCAGATTCTGAATCTGTTGAAGGATCTGCAGGTGAAATTCAATATCAGTTATCTTTTTGTCACGCACAATATATCGGTCGTGGCTTATCTGGCTGACGAAGTCGCTGTCATGTATCTGGGGCGGATTGTTGAACAGGGAAGTGTTGATGATGTGCTGAATCGTCCGCAGCATCCTTATACCTGTGCATTGCTATCGGCGGTACCATGTATCGATGAAAGTGGTCATGAATCGATACAGCTCGATGGAGACATGCCTTCTCCGGCTGAACCGCCTTCAGGTTGCCATTTTCATCCCAGATGTCAGTATGCCACATCCCGGTGTCGGGAAAGTTATCCGGCATGGACGGCTGTCAATAATGAACACAGGGCACGATGTTATCGACTGCATGATACGCTGTAGAAAACAGTAGATATATCTATATATTTCAATGGAGAGGAAGTGCCTGACCGGTTCAGGCATTGGCAGATATTACAGCATGTTGACTGATATCCTGCCGATTGAGTCAAATCGTCGCATCAACGAGGCAATTCAAGCCGGTATTGCTGTGTGCTGACACCATGAACACTATCTCTGGCGCGTATAATGACTGTATTGATATGCTCCGGCACTCTGACGCCGCCAAGGCTGCGTGTGAATGGTTGTTCGTTGACATGGGGATGTAATAATGTACGGGTTCCCAGTGCTTCGCCTGTCGTTGTCAGGACTTGCCACTGGTCTGCGTAATGTTCCCAGCCGGTGTCACCATGTTCCAGCGTTACACTGAAGCGGTAATTATTGTTGCTTTCCATTGTGGCTTCGGCATGTTTGATGGAGACATCGCCTGCCTGTAATATTGTGCTTGCCAGCCATAGTCCGATAGTAAATGCAGACTTCATGTTTTCATTCCTCATCTCTTATTTTGAGTGTGATACTGTGTTTGTGGTATCGCCGATTGTTGTCATACGCTGGGCCAGGCGTTTGACATCCAGGCCGAGTTTTTGGTCGTAGATGGTGGCATAATACATGATTCGTTGTACATATAGTCGTGTTTCCTTGAAGGGTATGGTTTCGGCCCAGGCGTCTGCCGGCATGGTACCTGCGGTCGGCAGCCATTTTTTGACCCGGCCTGGCCCGGCATTGTAGGCTGCCGTAGTCAGTGGTTTGTTGTTATTGAATCTTGACAGGTTTCTTTCCAGATATGCGGTACCCAGCTTTATATTGATTTCCGGCTGGTACAGTTCGTGCAGTCCGGGTTTTTTTATTTTCAGCATCCTGGCGACATGTCGGCTGGTGGCTGGCATAAGCTGCATCAGGCCCCGTGCACCGGCAGGGGAACGTGCGTCTTTTTGAAAGGCACTTTCCTGACGCATAATGGCCATTATCCAGGCGGTGTCCAGATTGTTTTTTGTTGCCACTTTTTTGATCTCGTCTTCAAAGGTGACGGGGAATCGTATGTCCAGATCGTCGTAATAGTCAGTTTTGGCAATGGTCAGAATGGCTTGTGAATGCCAGCCCCATTGTTTTTGGATATAGGCCAGCTTCTGCCGGTCTTCATCGCCAAACTTTTTCATCAGGTAGTACCATTCGCGGCGTGCACTATGGATCCGATCCAGCGCGTACAGTTCTTCGGTACGTCGTACATTGTAATGGTTCTTTAAATCATTGATTTCTGTTTCTTCGTAGTGCAGTGGGTTATGGTTGAATCGGTATGGGAGATTAAGCTGGTCAGCGGCAAGAAAGTTATGATAGCCGCGGTCTGTAGCCAGGGCATGAAATCGTGTATCTGCAACAGCCGGTTCACCATTATCGGCGATGGATTTTGCTTTCCAGTATTGCCAGCGTTCATGCAGAGTGCTGAGGTCTCCCATCTGGTCAATAAATTCACCAGCGGACTTCATGTCATTCTCGCGGATGGCCGCCCGTACTCCCCATTCCAGTATTTCCTGATCAGGTGCCGGTATGGTTTTGTGCTGACTGACTGCTCCATCCAGTCGCTGTGTCGTCATGCGTAATGCGATGTATCGCTCTATTTCACGTTTGTCGGTCTCGGAAAGCCGGACCTGTGATTTGATCTTCGACCATTCACGCAGTGCTTTATCAGCATCAAAAAGGGCGATGCGCTTGATGCCGTAAACCAGCAGTTCCTGGGTCCCTGGATTTTCGGATTCGATATATTTTTTCGCTAAAATATGTTCCGGTTGGCTGCGTATTTTCAGCCATTCGGACACCATGTTTTGTTCTTGCTCTGGTAATAGCCTGCCAAGGTATTTAACCAGTGAAATTTTACCTTTTCGTATGACCAGCCCGATGCGTTCCCGGATGAGAGCGTTACTCAGGTGATTATGCTTCTTCATTGCGGAAAATACGGGGTCGCAGTGGCTGTTTTGGGATTTGCTGACCAGCCACAGCGGTCTGGCTTCATTCAGCGCTTCTTCCGGTTTGCCCGTTTTGTACAGGGCGTTGGCATAGTGACATTGATAGCGGGTGCCGAGGCCAGTTTCATAATATTTTATGTAGCTCTGCCACTGATGTCGGTTGGCCAGATGTTGCAGATATTTTTGCAGGTAGGCTTTTCGAAGCGGGGTATTTTTCAGTTCTGACAGGGTCTGTTCTACTTGACTTGTAGTGGCTCTGCCCACGTTTTTGATGGCCTGTTTGAAGATCAGGTTGGCGTACAGAGGGTAGTCCTTCAGGCGTGATTGAAGATATTTCCAGGTTTTCTGATCACCTTTGTCAAGCGCTTTTTCGGCAGCCAGAAAGTTACTGCGATCATCGGCATTATCAGCCATGGCAAATGGTACAAGCAGAACCATCAGGCATATAGTGTAAGCTGTATTCTTCATGATGGATCGTTCGCTGGTTTCCCGACCGTTTTATTGTGTGGCCTGAGTATGAAGCAAAAGCGGTATAGTTGCCATGATTGAAGGAGGTGCTGAGCTGATGGTTCCTGCGCCGCCGGGCTAATGCTAGAATCTCAGAGCGGGTTCCAGTACGAGATCAAAGGTTGCTGCGGTGACTTTTGCATCCGGTATCCACTGTGTCGTCAGTCGCTTGTAGCCACCTGCCGAGACTATAAAATGTACATGCGGCACAGGCATATCCGGCCATTCCGTTTCAAACCGGTAGGAACCATCGGGTAAAGTGATGATGTAGGCACGAAGCCTGTCATGGTACCTGCCATCATTACCGGCCGACCAGATTTCTATGACGGCGTCCGCAATGGGGGCGCAGTTGTGAATCGACAATACCCTGCCTTCAATAATGAGGCCTTTTCCCGGTTGTGTGTTGAATATGGCCGTATTGGCCTTGTAGCTGTTGCCAAGCGGTCTTTCTGGTGTGAGCGTACATCCGGATTCGCTGGCTTGAGCAGGCAGTGAAAAAATGGTTGCCAGCAGAGTCAGTATCAGAGGTGTTTTAAGCATGTATTGTCTCCATAAGGTTGTATGCCATGGCTGCCGGGTGATGAAAACCTGAGCCGGGTTGTGCATCTGTACCTAAAACGGCCACCACGAACCGCTGCCCAGACTGGAGCGACATGACTTGAGCTGCGAACCATAGGTTCTGGCCTGATTGTCAACCCTGCGCGCAACCTTGATTAACCAGGGTTTTTTGTTATAGGTTTTGCGCTTCCAGCCGCCATGCCCTTCATGGTATGCCAGATACTGGTTATAGGTGTCCCACTTGGAAATACCCAGGGTTCTCTGGCTGATGGTGGTGTACCAGCCCATGAAGTCAACTGCGTCTTCGTAGTCATCACGGCTGGCCAGCCAGTTGCCTGTTTTGCTCTTATACCAGTCCCATGTTTTATCTTTGACCTGGGCATAACCGTAGGCACTGGATTTTCTCCACCACAGCGGGATGCCCAGAAAAGTCTCGCGTGGTGGTTTTGCGTTATGTTTGAAACTGGATTCCTGACGCATAATGGCCAGTTGTACCTGTAAGGGCAGGCCATATTTCTTTTCTACATCGACAGATGCCTCATACCAGTCACTTTTCTCTCTGAAGATGGCGCAGGCGTTTTCCTGATCGCGGGGCGGGGCGGTGGCACAGCCGGCCAGAATGGCAGCTATGGATAACATGACAAGCCTTTTCATTGGTTTACCGGTTCATCGATTGGGGTGGCAGTCACTATACCAGATGACGGATTTTTTCTAATGCCCAATCGATATGTTCCTTTACCAGTTCCGTGGTGTTGCGCCGCTTTGCTTCCAGAGCCGGAATAATTTTTTCTTTATGGCTTCGGCAGTTACCCAGTGCTACGGCAATGTTTCGTGACCAGCGTTCGTAGCCAATTCGGCGTATCGCTGAACCTTCAGTCTTTTGCAGAAAAGTCGCTTCATCCCAGGCAAATATCTCCAGCAGGGCAATGTCGTCCAGATGATGGCGTGGGTGGAAATCGGTTTCACCGGTATGGTCGGCAAAGCGGTTCCACGGACAGTAGATCTGGCAGTCATCACAGCCATACACGCGGTTGCCGATAAGAGGCCGCAGCTCAAGCGGAATGGCACCTTTATGCTCTATGGTCAGGTAGGAAATACATAGTCGGGCATCCAGTTGATAAGGGGCCGTAATGGCGCGGGTAGGGCAGATATCCATGCAGGTCTGGCAGTCTCCACAATGTTTTTGTGCGGGCTTGTCAATGGGGAGTGGCAGGTCGGTGTAGATTTCACCCAGAAAAAACCATGAACCTGCCTGCTTGTTGAGCAGGTTGGTATGCTTGCCTATCCAGCCAAGGCCGGCTTTTTCGGCCAGTGGTTTTTCCATGACCGGGGCACTATCGACAAATGCCCGATAGCCAAAGGCACCGACCTGTTGTTCTATATGTTGCGCCAGTTTCTGCAGCCGGCGGCGCATCAGCTTATGGTAATCGCGGCCCAGTGCATAGCGGGAGATGTAGGCTTTGTCCTGCCGGGACAGGACGGCTTCCATCTGTTGACAGTCTGCGGGCAGGTAGTCAAGGCGGACACTGATAATGCGAATCGTATTTTCGAGCAGCCTGTCCGGTTGAATACGCTTATCGGCATGTCGCACCATCCAGTCCATATCACCCTGCCGACCCTCTTTAAGCCATTGCATCAGGTGAGTTTCACTGGCTGTCAGGTCGGTATCCGTGATGCCGACCTGTTGGAATCCGAGCGCCATTCCGAATTGTTTGATCTGTATCGCGAGTTGTGCCAGATGATGGGGTGCGGAGGCCATAATCCGTGATTGTAACGCTATAATGAAACAATGAGCATCGATCAAAATGTCCTTTATTCAGTGGCCCAGGTCCGAGAGCTTGATCGTCGGGCAATAACAGTTGCCGGGATTCCCGGGTATGAGTTAATGCGCCGTGCCGGTCGGGTTGTTTTCGACCGGTTACGACAGCGATGGCCGCAGTCTGCGCGGCTCGCTGTCTTTTGTGGGGCCGGGAATAATGCCGGTGATGGCTACGTTATTGCCAGACTGGCACATGAAAGCAATATGCCGGTGTGCGTTTATTATCTTTCCGAGCCTGCAGGGCTGACAGGTGACGCCCAGCGGGCGTGGCGGGATGCAGATGAATTGGGTGTGCCTGTCAGGCAGTTTACCGCCGGTATGAGCCTTGATGTCGATATCATTGTTGATGCCTTGCTGGGTACGGGCATTCAGCGTAATCCTGAAGGAGACTGGCAGGCGGCGATCAGTTGTATGAATGCCTGCCCGCAGCCGGTGGTTTCGGTTGATGTACCTTCGGGTATTCATGCGGATACCGGGCGGGTCATGGGAACGGCGGTTCATGCCTGTATGACTGTAACGTTTATCGGCATGAAAAAAGGCCTGTTTACAGCCGATGCCCCGGATTATTGTGGCGATGTGGTATTCGATGATCTGGGGGTGCCGGACGATGTTCATCGGCAGGTTGCCAGTGAAGGACGCCTGCTTTCCGATACGGTTCGCAGTAACCTGCATCCCCGTCCCAGAACGGCACATAAAGGTGACAATGGCCATGTTCTTGTTATGGGAGGGAACAACGGGATGGCCGGTTCGGTTATTCTCGCTGGCCAGGCTGCTCTAAGAGCCGGTGCCGGACTGGTCAGTATTGCTACTCGCCCGCAACATCTGGCTGCGGCAGTAGCTGCTCAGCCGGAATTGATGGTTCATGGTGTCAATAAAAGATCGGACCTGAATCCACTTTTCGAGAAGGCAACCGTTGTCGTCACAGGTCCCGGCCTGGGCCAGGATGAATGGGCTTTATCGCTGCTGGGTGCTGTATTGGAAAGGAATATGCCCGCAGTGATTGATGCGGATGCCCTGAATCTGCTGGCGCGGGAACCCTGCCGAAGTGAAAATCGTGTTCTGACGCCTCATCCGGCCGAAGCGGCTCGCCTGCTGGGTGTATCCACACAGGAGATAATGGCAGACCGATATGAGGCAGTGAAGTTACTCCAGAGAAAATATGCCGGAATCGTTTTGCTGAAAGGGGCAGGAACATTGATAGCCGGGCCGGAAATTCGGGTATGTGCCGGCGGCAACCCCGGCATGGCAACCGCCGGTATGGGTGACGCCCTGTCAGGTGTTATTGGAGCACTTATGGCACAGGGACTCGCCATGATGCACGCTGTCGAGCTGGGGGTCTGGGTCCATGCCGGAGCGGCTGATATACAGGCACAGGCAAAAGGTGAGCGCGGTATGCTGGCTGGCGATTTATTACCCTCTATACGTCAACTGGTCAATGTCTGAACAACTTGTTCGGTGTCTGCCGCATGAGCGGTCAACAGAGATGCTTGGGAGGCGACTATCCCCGCTCGATGGCTTGATATTCCTGCACGGGGAGCTGGGTTCCGGGAAGACGGCACTGGTCAGGGGATTCCTGCGTGCTCTGGGGTACCGCGGAGCGGTCAAAAGTCCGACCTATACTCTGGTAGAACCTTATGAACTATCCGGTCGCCGTATATTGCATCTGGATATTTACCGCTTGAGCGATCCGGAGGAGCTTGAGTACCTCGGCGTCCGGGATGAGCAATCGGGAGATAACACGTTGCTGGTGGAATGGCCTGACCGTGCCGGTGGCTCACTCGGCGAACCCGGTGTGGAGATATTTATGGAGTACGACGGGGCAGCACGCCGGGCGACTGTCAGGGCATTATCTGAACCGGCCGCTTCATTCATTAAAGTGCTTTCTGGCCTGAAATAGCTTTTGTTATCAGGTATTTATTCGATAAATGTATAATTTATTTTGCTATATCGCGTATCTATCAGTTTTATAACATTATTCTTTACAGAAATTTGCTGGAAACTTGCATCTTCAGCAAAATATTGTATATTTTTAAGGTGTCAGGGCGGATTGATAGTGAAAAAACTGTTTAAATTTCTGTTCTTTGTGTTGTTGATCTCTGCTTCCTTTCAGGCGTTGTCTGAAAGGGTGGAGGTCACTGGTGCGCGTTTATGGGTTGCTCCAGATAACACCAGAGTGGTCTTTGATCTGACCCAACCGGTTGACTATCATCTCTTTACCTTGCGGAATCCGGATCGAGTTGTTATCGACCTTAAAAATTCCGGCTGGGGCGACAAAACCGGGCGCCAACTGGAGACCAGAGGTTATGTACGGGGATTGCGCAGCGCAAATAAAGAACAGGCTTTGCGTCTTGTGCTGGATGCTGATCGTGAGGTAAAGCCGAAAAGTTTTCTGCTCAGACCCAGTGGGCAATATGGGCACCGGCTGGTTGTTGATTTATATGAAAAATCTCCGGGTCCTGTAAAAGCGACTAAAACCGTAAAGCCCGATAATCAGGGATATCGTGATGTGGTTGTGGCCATCGATGCTGGTCATGGCGGTGAGGACCCCGGTGCGGTCGGACGCAAAGGAACACAGGAAAAGCATATTACATTGCAGGTTGCACGCAAGCTGGAGGCGGAGATCAACAGGCAGCCCGGAATGAGGGCCGTTATGGTGCGTGATGGCGATTACTATTTGAAGTTGCGGGAGCGCATCAAAAAGGCACGTGAATTCCGTGCAGATATGTTTGTTTCGCTGCATGCAGATGCTTTTCGCAGCCCGAACGTTAGGGGTTCTTCTGTTTATATCCTGTCTGAACGCGGCGCTTCTTCCGAAGCCGCCAAGTGGCTGGCAAAGAATGAAAATATGTCCGATGAGTTGATGGGTGGAGTCACCCTGGATGATAAGGATGATGTGCTGGCGTCTGTGTTGCTTGATCTTTCTCAGGCAGCGACCATTGAAGCCAGTGCGGATATTGCGCAGAGCACGCTCAAGGAGTTAAAAACAGTTGGAAGGGTCCATAAGCGTCATGTTGAGAGGGCGGGGTTTGCTGTTCTCAAGTCACCGGATATTCCATCCATTCTCATAGAGCTGGCATTTATATCCAACCCGACAGAGGAGCAGAATCTCAAGAGTCGGAGTCATCAGCAGAAAATGGTTAAAGCGATCGCGCGTGGGTTGAAACGGTACTTTGAACGCCGGCCTCCAGATAATACCCTGTTCGCCGTTAAAACACATACTATCAAGCGTGGTGATACACTTTCGGCACTGGCGCAGAAATATCGAACGACTTCAAGGCGATTGATGGCGTTGAATGACCTTGAATCAGACAGCCTGAAGGTTGGGCAGGTCATACGTATCCCGCCGTTGTAAAAGCGCTCAGCTTTTGTTATGCCTGACGTGCTGCATGATGGTTGTGGCAATTTCTTCAATTGACATGTGGCTGGTATCAATGATCGGGATACTTTCATTTCGGTAGATTTCTTCCGCGATTTCGATCTCTCTCTGACACTGTTTCAATGAGGCATAGTTGCTGCCCGGACGGCGTTTTTGCCTTATATTGTGCAGGCGGTCCGCACTGATTGTCAGCCCCAGTAGTTTTTTCCTGTATCGGCGCAGGCTTTGCGGAAGCCGGTCAGCTTCCAGGTCGGCATCTGCCAGTGGATAGTTGGCGGCATTGATGCCATGAGAGAGTGCCAGATACAGGCAGCTTGGGGTTTTGCCGCTTCGGGAAGGGCCCACCAGAATCACGTCGGCATTGGGATATTTGCTTGTAATGACCCCATCATCATTGGTCAGGCTGAAATTCAGTGCCTCAATTCGATCCATATACTGTTCTTCATCCGCTATGCCATGGGACAGCCCGGATTTATGCGAAGAGTGGCAGCCGAGCTCATTCTCAAGAGGTACAAGAAACATATCGAAAAAATCCAGGTGCATGCCTTCGGCACTGGCTATGACATCTTTCAGATCGTCATCGAGAATCGTGTTAAATATGACAGGTCGTATGCCATGCTGTTTGCCGGCATTATTTATGCGCTTTGCCGTGGATCTGGCTTTTTCCAGAGTGTTGACGAATGGATATGTTCTCTGAATAAACCGGATGCCGGGAAACTGGGTAATCAGAGTATGACCGATCGTTTCAGCTGTAATACCTGTGCGGTCCGAGATAAAGAATACCAGCCGTTCTTTATCAGGATGATCGGACATTTTCTTCGTTTCTTATTACGCGCTCAATATCATCCAACAATGTCATTTCATTAAGTATTTTTTGTTTTTCTTTGCGAATAACCTCAATACGCTTTTCCCATTCATTGTTTTCAATTGCCTGTTTTATAGCTTTTATTGCCTCAGTCGGCTTTGTTATATCTATCTGAATAAATGCCTGACTGTCTATCCAGTTTTTAGCTGTCTCTGTTCCGCTATAGAAGCATAAGCATTCGGCCAGGATCGCATCAGTCAGTTTTTCGGTAAAGTAATTATCCTCTATACTGCTTTCTGCAGCAAAATGATATTTATATGGAAACAGTCCTTCATCTTTTATCATACTAGGTAATCTACCACAGTATTGACGAAGTTTTTTAAGAGGCGATAGTAATCTATACGTTTTTCCATAGATATCTATACTGATTTCCTTATCCAGTATTTTGAGGAACTGTAATCTGTTAGAGTAATTAGGTCTTCTGGAGCTGATTTTGTCCGATATGATGGTGGAGAATGCTTTTGTTTTCTGGATTGAGTTTTTGTTCAATGAATGATAGTCTTTTGATAAATGCCAAATCGTAAACATTCGTTTATCGGGCATTCTTGATACATAAAAAGCGTCTTCTTTATGTATTTTTTTCCATATCTCTGTAAATTTTTTTGATGTAGCCAAAGGTTCTCCGTGGTAAACTAATGTCCGCTTTGGATTACAGTATGAAAGCAGGTTATTTAAATCGTTGTCAGCTACAAAATAATAATCTGCGTATTTTTTGTCTGTGAGCTCTAATTTATATTGTCTTTCTGGATTAAATTGTTGTTGTAAGTAAAAAAGAAAATAGTCAGGTTTGACTTTTAATGTCCGCTTGTTTTTATTGTAGTTTATAGCTGGTTCTTTTTGTTTCTCAATATGGAAAATTAATGGGCAAAGAGCATGTTGGATCCGGAGCTTCATTGTGCGAATAATACGAAACAGCAAAGAATTCCGTATCAGGTCATGATGCGATGGTCGAAAATCATCAGTAGTTTTATCTTGCATGATTAGAATCTCCTTAAAATTATTTAAGTAAAATGCTGACGGTGTCAGCCTGTACTAATGATTATTTTCCCTGACCAGCCAGAAACAGCCATGTGTCAACGACTGTATCCGGGTTCAGGGAGATACTGGTTATACCCTGTTCCAGCAGCCATCGGGCAAACTCTGGATAATCTGATGGACCCTGACCACAGATGCCGACATACTTCCTCTTGTTATGGCAGGCCTTGATCGCCATGGCCAGTAATTTTTTAACGGCAGGATTTCTTTCGTCAAAATGGTCGGCGATTAAAGCGGAATCACGGTCCAGCCCCAGAGAGAGTTGTGTCATGTCATTGGAACCGATGGAGAAGCCATCGAAGAACTCAAGAAATTCTTCGGCCAGTACGGCGTTGGAAGGCACTTCACACATCATGATGATACGTAATCCGTTTTCGCCGCGTTTCAGGCCATTATCGGCCAGCAGCTCGATGACAGCTTCGGCTTCTTCCAGGGTACGGCAAAAGGGGACCATGATCTCGATATTGGTTAATCCCATGTCGCCGTGGGCCTTTTTCAGAGCACGGCATTCCAGCTCGAAGCAGTCGCGAAATGTCTCAGATAGATAGCGTGACGCTCCCCTGAAGCCAATCATGGGATTTTCTTCTTCGGGTTCAAATAGTTCTCCGCCAATCAGATTGGCATATTCATTCGATTTGAAATCAGACAGTCTGACGATGACCGGGGCAGGGGCATAGGCTGCCGCCAGTGTGGCAATGCCTTCGGTCAGTTTGTTGACGTAAAAGTTGACTGGATCAGGGTAGCCAGCCATGCGCTCTCTTATTGTCGATTGCAGTTCAGTCGTTTGTTGATCGAAGTCCAGCAGGGCTTTGGGGTGAATGCCGATCATGCTGTTAATAATGAATTCCAGTCTGGCCAGACCGACGCCGCTATTCGGTAATTGTGAGAATGTAAAGGCCCGGCCGGGATTGGCGATGTTCATCATGATTTTGGTGGAAATTTCCGGCATGGTTCCCGTATCGGTGCGGTTGATTTCAAAATCCAGGATGCCGCTATAGACATGGCCGGTATCGCCTTCGGCACAGCAGGCTGTGACCTCCTGATTGTCGGCGATTTTATGGGTGGCGTCCCCACATCCTACAATCGCCGGGATGCCAAGTTCCCGTGCAATAATTGCCGCATGACAGGTACGTCCGCCACGGTTGGTAATAATCGCCGAGGCACGCTTCATGATCGGCTCCCAATCAGGGTCGGTCATATCTGTCACCAGTACATCGCCAGGCATGACACTGGACATCTTGTCGATAGACATGATAACTCTGGCTTTGCCGGTGCCGATACGCCGACCAATGGCACGCCCCTCAACGATCACCCGGCTGCTGTTTTTCAGGGTATAACGCTCCACGATGTTCACATTTGAGCGACTTTCGACTGTTTCAGGACGTGCCTGTACAATGTAAAGCTGATTATCACCGCCGTCCAATGCCCATTCGATATCCATGGGATGCTGATAATGTTCTTCAATGGTGATGGCGTAGCGGGCGAGCTCTTCTATGTGTTCATCGCTCAGGCAAAATCGTTTGCGGTCCGCTTCATTGACATCAGTCGTCAGAGTTGACTGACCGGGTTCGCTGGATTCGCTGTAAATCATTTTAATAGCCTTGCTTCCCAGAGTTCGGCTCAGGATGGCCGGGCGATGATCCTTCAGACCGGGTTTATAGACATAAAACTCATCTGGATTAACGCTTCCCTGTACGACCGTTTCCCCAAGCCCCCAGGAACCGGTAATGAAAACAGTGTCCCGAAAGCCCGATTCAGTATCCAGGGTGAACATGACGCCACTCGCACCGGTGTCACTGCGCACCATTTGCTGTACGCCGGCGGACAATGCTACTTTGTCATGGTCAAAGCCCTGATGGACACGGTAGGCAATGGCGCGGTCGTTGTACAGGGAAGCATAGACCTCCTTAATCGCTGTGATAACATTTTGCAGGCCGCTGATGTTCAGAAAGGTTTCCTGCTGACCGGCAAAAGAGGCATCGGGCAGATCCTCGGCAGTTGCCGATGAGCGGACGGCAACAGCGAACTCACCATCAGCCATCAGCTGTGTGTAGGCCTGTTCGATGTCTTTTTGCAGGTTGCTCTGGAATGGCGTTTCAATAATCTGGCGTCGTATGGTTTTGCCGGTATCGGCCAGGGTAGCGACATCATCAACATCCAGTGAGTCCAGCAGTTCACTGATACGCTTACCCAGCTCCTGATGCTGAAGAAACTCTCTATATGCCGCCGCCGTGGTGGCAAAGCCATTAGGCACCCGTACCCCTTTATCCGCCAGACCGGAAATCATTTCACCAAGTGATGCGTTTTTACCGCCAACGCGCTCTACATCATTGATGCTTAAATGCTTAAACCAGACAATGGATTCAGCCACAAATACTCTCCTTTGGAGATTATGAAATTCTGAGATTTTGAATTGCCGCTGCAAATTCGCTGACCTGATGATTATAACCACCAGTATTGGGAAAATCCAGGGTAACAATGGATATTGATAAAGTAAGGCATGAAGAGGTATGCTTTATAGAAATAACCAGCAGAAACGGAGTCGAATGGAGCTATGGCGGGTGCGCAACAGCATTTTTATAAACAGAACCGCCTCAAATTACTGCGTGCCTTCTGTTCTGCGGTACAGCTTGGCAGTATCAGTGCGGCGGCTGAACGGTTGTTTCTGAGCCAGCCGACGGTTTCCTTGCAGATACAGTCTCTGGAAAGAGAGCTGGATACAACATTGTTTGAGCGGCATGGCCCAAGGATCAAGCTGACGCCCGAAGGTGAGGTTTTCTACCGGCTGGCCCAACCACTTCTTGAGCGTTTCAATAAACTGGAACAATCCTTCAAGGCAAGTATCGGCCAGCTTGACGGCGGTGAATTGAGTATTGCGGCAGGTGAATCTACCATCCTGTACATATTGCCTGAGTTTCTTAAGGTATTTATCGCTTCATATCCTGGTATAAAGCTGAATCTGCTGAATGTTACCGGACGTGACGGCATGAATCTGTTACGAGCAGATAACGCCGATTTTGCCGTTGGTTCCATGGTCAATGTACCTGACGATATGGTTTATCAGTCGGTCTGGTACTTCAGTCCGACATTGATTGTCCCGCAAGGGCATCCACTGGCCAAAATCCAGTCACCGACGATTAAGCAAATCAGCCAGTATGGCCTGATACTGCCGCCCCGTCATCTGGCGACCTGGCGTGTGATTGAGACCGAGTTCGAAAAGCACGATGTCAAGCTCAATGTCACCCTTGAAGCCGGTGGATGGGAGGTTATCAAGCGTTATGTCGGATGTGGCCTGGGAATATCAATCGTCACCGATGTTTGTCTGAAAGATGACGACGAGGTTGTACGCAAGCCCCTGCTTGACTACTTCCCACAACGCTCATACGGCATCGTCATGCGAAAGGGCAAGTTCCTGACGCCGCAGGCCAAACGTTTTATCGACATGATTGATGAAAACTTCTTCAGGAATGAAGCCTTTATCGAGAAAGCCGGTATCGACTAGGTTGATAGGTTGTCTGCAACCATAGTCGGTTTGAAACGGGATTCTTCAGGGTAGGGGATGACATCAGGAAAGAAACCCGAGGCAACGGCCTGTTGTAACTTTTGCCAGTATTCCGCCTGAAACAGCTCTGGATGGGTATTTTTTAATGCCTTCCTGTAGGCCGGGTTGGCGACCAGAAAAATGAGAAACTCTTCAGGAAAAATGTCGTTTGGGGCGACGGTGTACCAGGGTGTATCCGACATTTCATCTTCGGGGAAACGGGGTGGGGGTATTTTTCTGAAGCAGCATTTTTCCATGGGGATAATTTCATCATAGTCGTAAAAAATTACCCGTCCATGCCGTGTAACACCAAAGTTCTTGGTCAGCAGATCGCCTGGAAAGATACCGCTGCCCGAAATATCCTTGATTGCCTGACCATAGTCGGTCAGTACCTGACAGGCCGCATCCATATCATGGTGATCAAGATAGACATTTAACGGTGTCATGCGGTGCTCGATAAATAATTGCCTGATAATGATCTGGTCATGCTCCCGAATAACCTGAGAGGGTGCCTCCTTTTCCAGTTCATCAAGCAAATCCGGTTCAAAGCGATCAATCGGGAAGGCCACATAGGAAAATTCCCAGGTATCGGCCATGCGCCCGACACGGTCGAGTTTTTTGACCAGACGGTACTGTGAGATCACCTTCTGTGGCGTGGTGTCTTTGGGAGCGGGAAACCTGTCTTTAATCAGCTTGAAGACGAAGGGGTAAGAAGGCAGAGTGAATACCAGCATGACCAGTCCGCGTATTCCCGGTGCAATGCGTATCATGTCAGATGAATGTCTGAGGTGATCGAGAAAATCCCGATAAAACTCTGCCTTGCCCTGCTTATGGAAACCGATGGCCGTGTATAGGTCGGCCGATGTTTTGCTCGGTAAGATGCTGGCAAGAAATCGTACCACAGTCGAGGGAACATCGGTTTTGACCAGAAAATGCGCTCTGGAAAAACTGAATATATTGGCAACGACATTCACATCCGTCACCAGCGTATCGACATAAGCCCTGCCATCAGGAGTACGGCAGACCGCAATAACGAAAGGCATTTTCTCGGCACCATTAATTGCACGACCCACAATATAGGCAGCCTTGTTACGATAAAAGGCCGGTATTAAAACCTGCAACTGAAAATGGTATCGCAACTCCTCGTTTTTGCTGGGCAGAGTGCGGAGACGCTGTATAATATTCCGGGCATCACGCCTGATATTTTCATAGGGAAGGCCCGGATTCGTATCTCGCAGAATACCCAGTACAGACCGATTCCAGCCATCCTGGGTAGGGTAGTAACTTTTATAGCCGGCTTCACTGCTCTCAATGCGCTCGGTAGATATGGCAGGCCGGACAAAGATATATTCGTTGTTATAGTAATGACGCTCAAACAGGCCGGTGAACAGCGAGTTATAAAAAGTCTCAGCCAGCTCAGGCTGCTGATGACGGTAGAGCAACCCCAGATACTGATGTTTCACATCCTGCCAGAGTCGGGTATCGAGATAGGACTGACTCCAGTGCTTTTTCAGATCGGCAATCGCCTCAAGCACACGTTTGTCATAAAGCGAAATCTGACTGCGTGCCGCCGCACGGCCCGCCGCCCAGTCGCCATCCGTAAAATGTTCACGGCCCATCGCACTGATCTCGGAAAAAATCCTGAAATGGCGATCAAAATGGGCCAGTATCGTATCAGCGATACTCCGCGCCCGCTCCAGCCGAACAGGCAGCTTCATCCTTTTTGAATAGCTCTCAAAGAGTAGTGGGTCAGGTGTCATGTCACCGATTAAAACAGTTTTCTGCTAATATTGATATGTATGAAGTGCAGGGAAGCCCGCGGTTATTAAAGACCCCGGACTGCCTGATTAATCCGGTCTCCTGCTGAACAATACCAGACCGGCAGAGAATATCACAGCGGTTGTTGGGTCTTGTGATAATTTGGGGAATTATATACTTAACTCCACTGATTGATAGCCCTGATTTCGGTTGTATTTTGTAGTGGATTGCCTCGAAGGAATATGTCTGGAAAGTGTGTGTACCCTAAACAGATATCGGATGCTCGAATCTCTCCCGATCCGCCATAGCCGTTCTGAATTTTTGGGGATTAAGCCATTGAGTACAAAGACTTATTCTTAAAATCAAAGTGGCATGACAAGTAGTTTATGTGGCAGACTGCTCAGATAATGGATACCTGATAAGATGCTATTCACATGAGTACATTTTTTCTTGATCCGAATCGTATCCATCAGTACTATATCGCTCAGATGGAGTTAAGTATAATTCCCCAAAAATGCCTTATCCGAAAATCAAATCAGCATCAGCCATCGATGATCATATTTTACTCATCGAGTTCGATAATAATGACAAAAAAAGTACGATGTCTCTCCTCTCCTGAGCAAAGACATGTTTGCTCCATTAAAGAATCCAGCTTTGTTTCAATCGGTAAAAGTCAAACGAGGTGGGTATGCGGTGGTTTGGAATAGAGAGATTGATATTAGTGAATATGAACTATGGAGTCATGGTCAGACAGTGCCATAACAAGTTACTTG
>JAJDYQ010000107.1 GCA_022825085.1 Gammaproteobacteria bacterium | reverse complement strand
AGGAGGGATGATCAGGCGCCCGCTGGCTGCTGCCGGCATGGTCACAGGCCGGAAATTGGCTGACAGAAGTGGCATGGGGCACTGGCTCCGGATTACTGCCGCACATGGTGGTTTCGGTGGCAGTATCTGCTGTGCTGTTGTCGCTCAGGTGTCTGTTCATTTTGGCTTCCTCCAGAATCATTTTGAATAATGACGGGAATGGTGCGCCGGCCTGCGCTGCCGGCAGACGATCCGGGTACCCCCTGTTCCCGACTATGGTTTCATTATACAGGTATTCTGTTGTGTTGTCCAGTAAAATTACCGGGCGATGCGAAAATTGTTCCTGCTTTTTTATTTTTGTTTGAAAATCAATCGCTTGTGGCCATGAAGGGCGGTATCGGCCGCGTTTCGGGTGTGGTTGTGCGGCCGGCCATCGGTTATTTTTGCCGTTTTATCGGTGCGGCATGGTGTAGAATGCCCGGTTTTGAGACGACAAGACGAATGAGGGGCGGCAGTTATGTCGATTCTTTCCTGGCTGGGGTTCCGGCAACGGTTTATGCGGCGCAGTGCGGTGGATGAGTTTGATGCGTTTGTGCGCGAGGAGAGGGCGCGCCGGCGCGGTGCCGACGGTCATTTTGACGAGGCCGGGTTCGACCGCGCGGTCGATGTGGTGCGCCGCCATCTGGGCAGGCAGGTTGCGGGCCGGCGGGACCGATCATGATTTTGCAGGGTCTGCGGGCGCAGAATGTGCTCCGGTATGCCCGGCTGGTTTTGAGCGATATTCCGGAGCGCGGTCTGATCGCGATCTCCGGTCGTAATGAGTCCGGCAAAACGGCCATCGTCGAGACGGTCTGTTTTGCCCTGTTTGGGCGTACCTTTTCCATCCCGGAGCAGCGGCTGGAGCAGGTTATTCGCTGGAATGAGCCGGGTTGTCAGGTCGAGCTGCGGTTCCGGGGCAGGGATGATGTGTGTTATCGCATCGAGCGTTCGCTGGATTATAAGGGTGCCCATGCCGCCCTGTTGTTCCGCCATGATGAGGCCGAACCTTTTATGTCCGGCCCGCAGGAGGTCAGCCGGGCGGTATGTGAGGTGTGCGGTTTTGATTTTCCGCAGTATCTGGATGCGTTGTATCTGGCACAGCGTGAAATCTCGACGCCGCATTCGCAAAGCGAGACGATCAAGGCTATTGCCGGCGGTGCGGAGCTGGAGGCGGTGCTTGATGAGTTGCCGGGCGATATTGCCGATGAGCAGGATCGTATCCGTGAGCTGGATGGCCGGGTCGATGAGCGGCTGCGGCAGATCGATGCGCTGGATTTGTCCGCTCAGTCGCCGCAGGATATCGAACAGGAGCAGCAGGCCCTGAAGGAGCGCATCCTTGAGGCGGAGCAGGCCGTCCGTTCGCTGGATGCCGCCGCCGATGATATTCAGGCCGGTTGTCCCCGTGTGCAGGCGGCCGGCAAGGCCATCGCTACCGCACCGCTTGATACGTCGCTGCGCGGCTGGGCCGATATGATCGATGCGCTGGAGTCGCAGATCAGCAGCCTGCGCCATTCCTGTCGGGGCATTGAAACCGATAGTGAGTTGTGCGCCGAACACGGCACGCTGAATCGGTATGTGGCGGATTTTGGTGAGCGGCTGGATGCCTTCGAGGCGGTGCAGGATCGGATGCAGGCTTATCGGGCGCAGTTGGCTGCCCTGTTGGGCGAGGACGGTGATGAGGCATCCGGTACGGAGAGGCCGCTGCCCGTTCAGCAGCATGATATCGGTCGGCAGATACGCCGGCTGTTCGTGAAAAATGCGGTTTGTCTGGGCGGGGTTCTGGTGTTCGCGGTTGCTGCTCTGGTCTGTCTGTTTGTCTGGTTTCAGTCCGGTTCGGCGGTCGATCCGGTGACAACCGAGCGGTTGCTCGGCTTTCTTGAGCAGCAGGCCGGTGCCTGGGGACGGTATTTTGTGCAGGTGTCGCATATCGCGGCGATCGGTTTTGCCGTGGTCACCGGTGTGCTGGTGTTTTTTGCCACGGGTTTCAGCCGTCGTATCCGTGCGTTGAGGGTGCAG
Source organism: Gammaproteobacteria bacterium (assembly GCA_022825085.1). Lineage (GTDB taxonomy): Bacteria > Pseudomonadota > Gammaproteobacteria > JAJDYQ01 > JAJDYQ01 > JAJDYQ01. The sequence goes on along the minus strand of JAJDYQ010000107.1, from coordinate 78,690 downwards.
CGTGACCGGCTGCGGCAGCGCATCGTTGATGTTCGGGCCCGTGCCGGCCTGATTGATGGTTGTGATGGTGTGCCGTTGCCGGAGCTGGTCGATGGTCTGGAGCAGCTTGGTAATGCGGATATTGCACGGCAACTGACGGCTTTTACCGAGGGGCCGGGGTTGCCTTTTGTGAGTCAGTCGGCGCTGTCCATGGAGCAGGATCGGTTGCTGGATATATTGAGTGCCTGTATGAACAGCGTGGGTGATCTGCGTGAGTCTATCGCGGTCGAAATCGGTCGCCATCAGCGTATCATGGAGGAGTCCGGTGAACGTTGTGCGAAGCTGGATGCGATCCGCGATGATCTGCGTCAGCGCCAGCAGGAGGGTGATCGGCTGCGCAGCGAGATTGACGATCTGGCGGCACAGAGATTGAGCCATGAGGAGTATATTGTGACGCTGGAGCTGGCCCGGCAGCTTGTCCGCGAGACCTGCCGTAACATTTACAGCCGCTTTAATCAGGTGTTGAGTAAATATACCGGTCTGGTGATGCCGCGACTGACCGGTGGCCGCTATCAGCAGATGCGCATCTCTGATGATCTGGATGTGCGTGTTTTTTCGCAGGACAAGAATGATTTTGGTGCGCTGGAGGAGTTTTCCAGCGGTACGCAGCGGCAGATGCTGCTGGCGGTGCGTCTGGCCATGTCAAAGGCGCTGATCGAGGCGGCCGGGCAGGGCAGGCAGTTTGTTATTCTGGACGAACCGTTTGCGTTCTTTGACCGCGAGCGGGTGCGTGCTACGCTGGAGGCGCTGCCGGAAACAGATAAAAATCTGGATCAGATCTGGATTATTTCGCAGGAGTTTGACGATATTCGGCCATTTTCTTTGCATATTGAGTGCTCGCGCGATAGTGATGAGCTGCTTGTTGGTTAGTCCGGGTAATCATTCAGGAGGTTGTTATGAGGTTGAGGTTTGTGGTTGGGTTTGTGGTTGTTGTGAGCGCCGGTTGCGGGCAGAAGGGCGAATTGTATCAGGGCACCGATATTCCGCCGCCACCGCTTCCGCCGCTGGAGGCGGAGTCAGTGGGGGGTGAGTCCCCTGTTCCGCCGCCATCGGTAGAGGCGGAATCATCGGGGCGTGAGCCGCCCGTGCCGTTTCCACCGCTGGAACCGCCGGCGGAGTAGTTTGGTCGCTGCATGAATGGGTTCAAGCGCATTGACGGCGTTGTGTGCGCCGGGCAGGTTCCTCTGACCGAGATTGCCGCGCAGTTCGGTACGCCGGCCTATGTTTATTCGCGGGCATCCATCGAAAGCAACTGGCATGATTTCGATGATGCACTGGGTGCTCATCCGCATCTGATCTGTTATGCCGTCAAGGCCAACTCCAGTCTGGCCATTTTGAATGTTCTGGCGCGCATGGGTTCGGGGTTTGATATTGTTTCGGTCGGTGAGCTGGAGCGGGTCATCGCCGCACAGGGTGATCCCGGCAAGGTGGTGTTTTCCGGTGTCGGCAAGCGGGTCGATGAGATTGAGCGGGCACTGGAGGCGGGTATTCTGTGCTTTAACGTGGAGTCGGAGGCGGAGCTGGTGCGTATCAATGAGGTTGCCGTGGCCAGCGGTCGGTCGGCACCGGTTGCCATGCGGATCAATCCGGATATCGATGCCGGCACCCATCCTTATATATCAACGGGATTGAAGGCCAGCAAGTTTGGTGTCGATATCGAGGCGGCATTGCCTCTCTATCGCCGTGCCGCCGGGATGCCGGGGTTGAGGGTTATCGGGCTGGATTGCCATATCGGTTCGCAGATTGTCGGGCTGAAACCCTTTATCGATGCACTGGAGCGGCTGCTGGTGCTGGCTCAGCGGCTGGCCGATGATGGCATTGTCCTGAATCATCTGGATGTCGGTGGCGGGCTGGGTATTGCCTATCACGATGAGGTGCTTCCATCGCCTGCCGGGTATGCCGCGGCTTTGCTCGATAAGTTGCAGCATTCCGACTATGACATCATCCTGGAGCCGGGCCGTGCCATTACCGGTAATGCCGGCATTCTGTTGACTCGTGTCGAGCTTTTGAAGCCGGGCGGGGAGAAGAATTTTGCCGTTGTGGATGCGGCCATGAATGATCTGGTGCGGCCTGCCCTTTATCAGGCCTGGCAGGATATCGAACCGGTGGTGTCTTCCGATGCGGTTGTTAATCAGTGGGATGTGGTCGGCCCGGTCTGTGAAACCGGGGATTTTCTGGGCAAGGACCGTGAGCTGGCTATCCGGGCCGGCGATCTGTTGTGTGTCCATTGTGCCGGTGCCTACGGCTTTTCCATGGCTTCCCAGTATAATTCGCGTCCGCGGGCCGCCGAGATTATGGTGGATGGGGAGCAGGCGTATCTGATCCGGGGCAGGGAGTCTGTTGCGTCATTGTTCGCCGGCGAGTCTTTGTTGCCGTAAAAAGCGGACGACGATATAAACGGATCATCATGCAGCGTATTACCGAACCCGAGTTGATGGATGATGCAGAGCAGGCTGCTGCCTATGCGGCCGCCGATTTCTCTGCTCCCAATTCGTTGTTTATCGAGTCACTGCTGGCATTGCAGCCGGATTTGAATCATTTGAGTGTGCTGGATATCGGGTGTGGTCCGGGTGATATTTGTCTGGCACTTGCCGCGCAATTTCCGGATGCCCGTATCTGCGGTATTGACGGTTCTGTTGCCATGCTGGATATCGCCCGGCAGCAGCGGGATGACCGAAACAGTGGTTTGCACGGCGGCGGGCCTGAGTTTCTGCATTATGTCCTGCCGGAGCATGATCTGCCGGCTGCTTCTGTTGATGTCATTTTGTCCAACAGTCTGCTGCATCATCTGCATGAACCGCAGGTGCTCTGGCAGTCTGTCATCGGGTTGGGCAGACCCGGCTGCCGGGTATGTGTGATGGATTTGTTGCGCCCGGATTCCATTCGACAGGCGCGGGAGATTGTCAATCGCCATGCAGCCGATGAGCATGAGGTGCTGAAAAGGGATTTTTATCATTCTCTGCTGGCCGCATTCCGTCCGGCGGAGGTGCAGGAGCAGTTGGCGGCGGCATCGCTTTCGCAACTGGAGGTTCGTGTTGTCAGCGACCGTCATTTGCTTGTTAGCGGTTGCCTGCCGGGCGGCAGTATCTGAATCCGGCACCGCCGGTTTGTCTGAATGATCTCGAACCGCTTGTATGTTGATTGTCGGCAGGTGAGACTTGCGCCATGAATCTGCACTTTTCCAAAATGCATGGTCTCGGCAATGATTTCATGGTCATTAATGCCGTTGAGCAGCCGGCAGCTACCGATCTCATTCAGTCTGCCCATGTCCGGCAGTGGGCGGACCGGCGAACCGGTGTCGGCTTTGATCAGTTGTTGCTGGTGGAGCCGACTGACCGGGATGATGCCGATTTTCGCTATCGTATCTATAACGCCGATGGCAGTGAGGCCGGGCAGTGCGGTAATGGTGCGCGTTGTCTTGCCCGGTTTATTCGGGATCAGGGGCTTGCCCGTCACGATTCTATCCGGGTGCAGACCGGTAGCGGCATTGTGGTTTTAACGATCTGTAACGATGGGCAGGTACAGGTTGATATGGGCGTTCCCCGCTTTGCTCCAGATGCCTTGCCTTTTCATGCAGCAGAACAGGACCGGTATCTGCTGACGCTGGAGGATCGCGCCGTTGAGGTCGGTGCCGTGTCCATGGGCAATCCTCATGCCGTGATGCTGACGGAGGATGTCCGGCAGGTGTCGGTGCTTGGTCCGCAGATAGGGGCGCATGAGTTGTTCCCTCAGGGGGTCAATGCCGGATTCATGCAGGTCATCGACCGGCAGCATATCCGTCTCAGGGTCTATGAGCGGGGTGCCGGTGAGACGGCTGCCTGCGGCAGCGGGGCGTGTGCCGCTATGGTTGTTGGTCGTCACTGGGGCATGCTGGATGAGTGCGTTGAGGTCGGTCTTGCGGGTGGGCGGCTGCATATCGTGTGGCCCGGTGCGGGGGCACCGGTGCTGATGACCGGGCCGGCTGCACATGTGTTTGACGGTGTTATTGCCTTGTAGCCGGTTATCATGCCGGCTTTTCTGCCTTATAATCAGACTTGTCATGTCTCATACCCGCCAAAACACCATCGCCGAATCGGACAAAAACCAAATGGATGAAGCCCGGGTCGCTGAATATCTGCAACGGCATACGGATTTTTTTGCCCGCCACCGTGAGTTGCTCGCCGAGCTGGTTATTTCACATGGCGAGAATCTGGGCGAGGGTTCGGTGGTTTCGCTGGTGGATCGTCAGGTCAGCCTGTTACGTGAGAAAAATTCGGCCCTTGAAAAACAGCAGCAGGAGCTGCAAGAGGTCGCCCTGCAAAATGACCGCATCCAGGAGCGGTTGCACCGTATTGTATTGCAGGCGCTGGTTGTGTCTGATATCAATCAGGGCATCCGGGAGCTGACCGATTCGCTGGCACGGGAGTTTGAGCTGGAGTATGTGCAACTGAGGTTTTTTGTCGATGAGTCGCGTCCACTGGACGATATTGATCGGGCTTTCTGTATTGTCAGTCAGTCGGCACAGACTGCGATGAGGGGGTTTGTGCCCACTTCCAGACCTGTTTGCGGCCAGTTGAATGTGTCTCAAAAAAAGCACATTTTCGGTCGGCATGGCGCGGCAATCCGCTCCGGTGTGTTTATCCCGTTATGCAGCGATATGCTGCGCGGCATTATTGCCATGGGCACGGCCAGTAAAAGCCGGTTCGTCGAAAGCATGGATACCCTTTATTTGCAGCGTCTGGGGGAGCTGGTTGCCGCATCATTCGTCCGCTTTGTCAAGTAGGCCAGTGGCACAGCCACATCATCCTTTAATCCAGACTTATCTGGCCCGTCTGCGTAACGAGCGGCGGCTGTCTGAGCATACCATTGACGGGTACAGCCGTGACCTGCACCAGCTTGAGAGTTGGCTGCAATCGGACGATCAATATGACTGGTCAACGGTTGATTCGGCGCGGATAAGGGATTTTGCCGCCTTTGTTCACCGGCAGGGCCGGTCACCGGCTTCTATTCGCAGATTGCTTTCCAGTGCCCGTAACTTTTTCCGCTTTCTGGCGCGTGAATCAGTGATTGAAATTAATCCGGTGCAGGATGTGTCAGCTCCGAAAATGACCAAACGGTTGCCGCGTGCGCTGGATGTGGATCAGATCGACCGACTGTTGAGTATGCCGGAGGATGGTTTGCTCGATAAAAGAGATCGGGCCATGCTGGAGCTTTTTTATTCTTCCGGCCTGCGACTGTCGGAGCTCGTCAGGCTGGATTTGCAGGATGTTGATCTGGGGGAGGGCAGTGCCCGCATCAGGGGCAAGGGTAATAAGCAGCGGCAGGTGCCTGTCGGGCGCAAGGCTGTTCAGGCTTTGTCGGTGTGGCTGGCAGCACGGGCTGATCTGTTGAAGGGGGATAGCGAGGCCCTCTTTATATCGAAACGGGGCAGGCGTTTGTCTGTGCGTTCAGTGCAGTCGCGCCTGGATTGTCGCGCCAGACAAATGGGACTGCATCAGCGTGTGCATCCGCATATGCTTCGCCACAGCTTTGCTTCTCATCTGCTGGAGTCGTGCGGGGATCTGCGGGCGGTACAGGAGTTGCTGGGCCATGCCGATATATCAACTACCCAGATTTATACGCATCTTGATTTCAGCCATCTGACCAAGGTTTATGATGAGGCTCATCCCCGCTCTAAAAAGCGTAAAAAGTAGCGTCGCCGGGAGCGATTATGCCGGCAGGAAGTCGAGCAGTATTTCATTCACGTATTGGTAGCCGAGCTGTGTGTGCCCGCAGTCGTTATCGCGGATATGCAAAAGCCCTTTGTCAATTGACTGGCGGGCTATGGATATAAACTGTGTCTTTGTCATACCGGTTGCGTCCTGCATGTCGTCAAACGGGAATGCCTGTGTCAGTCGCAAGCGATTGAGCAGGTATTCAAATGCCAGCCCGGTTGCAGGGACAGGGGCAGATTGGCAGGCGTACCGGCTGCCCGCCTGTTGCAGGTAGTCTCCGGGATGTCGAACCCGGCTGTCACGTATGATCCTGTCTTCCGAGGTCAGTTTGCCGTGGGCACCCGCACCCAAGCCCAGGTAGTCACCAAAGCGCCAGTAGTTGAGATTGTGTTGGCATTCTCTGCCGGGCTTTGAGTAGGCGGATATTTCATATCGCCTGAAACCGCCGGTTTGTAGTAGTTCGATGCCGCTTTCCTGCATCACATGGCTGTCGTCATCGTCCGGTAGCTGTGGTGGTCGGCGAGCAAAGGCGGTGTCCGGTTCAATGGTTAACTGATACCAGGAGATATGTTCCGGTTGCAGGTTGATTACCTGTTGCAGGTCGTCAAGTGCCTGTGACACGGTTTGACGGGGAAGGCCGTACATCATGTCTATGTTGATGTTGTCGAAGCCGGCACCTCTTGCCTGTCTGTATGCCTGTCGGGATTCGTCGGCGTTGTGTATGCGACCAAGCCGTCGCAGTCGGGTGTTGTCCATGCTCTGGAAGCCGAGTGAAAGCCGATTTATGCCGGCGTCCAGATAGTGTTTGAAGCGCGAGGCATCGGTAGCTCCGGGATTGGCCTCAAGGGTGATTTCCGCCGCCGGCTGGAGCCTGAAATATCGGTCTGCTCCATCGAGTATGTGCCCGATGGCCATGCCTGAAAACAGGCTTGGTGTGCCTCCTCCGAAAAAAATGCTGCTGATAGTGCGGTCTCCGATACGCTCGCTTTCATACCGCATGTCGCGCAGCAGGGCTTCGACATAGGCTGTTTCCGGCAGCGGGCCTTTCGGTGTGTGTGAGTTGAAATCACAGTATGGGCATTTGCGTACGCACCATGGCAGGTGGATGTACAGGCCGATCTGTCGGGGAATCCGCATCCGGGGTTTATGATGCGCTCCGCAGCTGCTTTACCAGACACCGTAGTGCCTGACCTCGGTGGCTGAGAGCGTTTTTTTCATCGCTGTCCAGTTGCGCCGAGGTGCAGCCCCTTTCCGGCAGGTAGAATATCGGGTCATATCCAAAACCGTTGTTACCTGCCGGTTCTGTCAGTAGCCGCCCGCGCCATTCTCCCTGACAGATGATCGGTGTGGGATCGTCGGCATGACGGACATGGACCATCAGGCAGATAAAACGCGCAGTGCGGTCTGGTTCTTTAATATCTTGCATGTTTTTGAGAAGCCGGCGCAGATTTTCCTGATCGCTTGCGTGCTCACCCGCATAACGTGCCGAGTGGATGCCGGGCGCTCCATCCAGGGCATCCACAGCGATGCCGGAGTCGTCGGCTATGGCCGGCAGGCCGGTGTGTGCCGATGCGTTGCGGGCTTTGATGAGGGCATTTTCAATAAATCCCGCGCCGTCTTCCGTTGCCTCCGGGACCTGGTGATTCGATTGCGGGACAACGATCAGTCCGCTTTTTTGCAGGAGCTGTTGCAGTTCACGTACCTTGCCGGCATTGCCGGTCGCCAGGATGATGGTATCCGCGCTCATGGCTTCAGTGCCTTGCGTTGCAGGTCGGAAAGTTCGGTAATGCCCTGGGTAGCCAGCTCCAGCAGGGCGTTGAGCTGATCCCGATTAAAAGGGCGGCCCTCGGCAGTGCCCTGTATCTCGATAAAGTGACCCCGGTCATCCATAACAACATTCATGTCTGTTTCCGCATTGGCATCTTCGGCATAGTCCAGGTCCAGTACCGGTGTGCCCCGGTAGATACCAACCGATACCGAGGCAACACTGCCATTCAACGGGTTTTCTGCAAGCACTCCTTCAGCCATAAGCCGATCAACGGCATCCGCCAGGGCAACATAACCGCCCGTGATGGAGGCTGTGCGCGTACCACCGTCTGCCTGAATAACGTCGCAGTCAATCGTAATCGTGCGTGGCCCCAGTTTTTTCATGTCCATAATTGCTCGCAGGGAGCGTCCTGTCAGGCGCTGGATTTCCATGGTGCGACCACTCTGCCTGCCTCCAGCCGCTTCGCGGCGCATACGGCTGGCAGTGGAGCGTGGTAGCATGCCATATTCTGCGGTCACCCAGCCTTTGCCCTTGCCGCGCAGAAAATCGGGTACTCTTTCGTCAATGGAGGCGGTGCAGATGATTCTGGTGTTGCCAAATTCAATCAGCACCGAACCCTCCGCATACATGGTAAAATTACGGGTGATTTTCACGGGCCGCATTTCATGCGGCGCACGATTGCCGGGTCTCATGGTTTTCATCCTGGATTAATGGGTTTGTCAGGGAGGCTGCAAGCGTATGATTATACGCATGGGAACGGTTTAGCATAAGCAAATACTCAGGGAGCAGGTATTGTGGTACACAGTATGACGGGCTTTGCCCGTGCCGAAGGAAGAGAAGATTGGGGTGAGCTGGTCTGGGAGGTGCGCAGCGTCAATCATCGCTATCTGGAGGTGTCTTTCAGGATGCCGGAGGAGTGGCGTGAACTGGAGCTCAGATGCCGCGAGCTTGTAAACCGGAATATTAAACGCGGGAAACTGGATTGTGTCTTGCGCCTGCGACGGTCGATGTCTGGACAGGATGCGTTGTCAGTGGATCGCGAGCTTGCCGAGCTGGTTGTTCGCTTATGTAATGAGATGGATGCGCGTCTGCCTCATTCTGTGGCACCAAACGCATTGCAGATACTGCAATGGCCGGGGGTTGTGAAAGAACCGAAACTGGAGACGGATTGTGTGGCTGGGCCGATCCTCAAATTATTTGAGAGTGCGCTGGACGGGCTGGTCGCCATGCGGTTCTCTGAGGGGGAGCGTCTGAGGGATCTTCTGCTGCGGCGCTGTGATGATATCGAGGCGGCGGTGAAGAATATCCGCGAGCATCGCCCTGAGGTTATTCATAATATCCGGGAAAAGCTCAATCAACGCTTGCAGGAGCTGATCGAAAAGCCTGATCGGGACCGGCTGGAGCAGGAGCTGGTTTTGCAGGCGCAAAAGCTGGACATCGATGAGGAACTGGACCGTCTGGCAAGCCATCTGGCCGAGGTGCGTGATGTTTTACAGCGGGATGAACCGATAGGCCGCCGGCTGGATTTTCTGATGCAGGAGTTTAACCGTGAGGCCAATACCCTGGGTGCCAAGTCGCTTCATGCAGAGACAACCCGTGCAGCCGTCGATATCAAGGTGCTTATCGAGCAGATGAGGGAGCAGGTGCAGAATATAGAGTAGGGACGGGACTCTGCTCAGCATGTGCCCAGGCATATTGGCCCGTCCAGCGAACCGGAATGGGGCTGAGTCAGGGTCCCGTCGGCTTTTACAGGTCGTAACCTCGCTCGTCGTGCAGCACAAGGTCAAGACCTTCAATTTCTTCGTCAGCGGTTACCCGCAATCCCAGGATTGCATCAACGATCTTTAGAATCACGAAGGTCACTATGGCTGTATAGACCAGTACGGATATCGCACCGATGGCCTGCACGGCCAGTTGACTACCCATGCCGGTAATGCCATCAGCAAATCCGTAACCACTGAAAATGCCCAGTTCGGTGGAGGCAAATATGCCGACCAGCAGCGTTCCAAGGACACCACCTACGCCGTGAACCGGGAATACGTCAAGGGAGTCGTCGATTTTCAGTGTGCGCTTGATGAAGACCGTTGCGTTGTAGCAGATAAATCCCGCCAGCAGGCCGATCACCATGGCACCTGCAGGGCCGACAAAGCCGGAAGCGGGGGTAATGGTGCCCAGGCCGGCTACCATGCCGGTCACGATGCCCAGCACGGAGGGTTTGCCGTACTTGATCCATTCCATCACCATCCACATCAGGGAACCGCAGGCCGCCGAGATATGTGTCACCAGCAGTGCCATGGCGGCGTCGCCATTGGCTGCCAGAGCGGAACCACCGTTAAAACCGAACCAGCCAACCCATAGCAGGCCGGCACCGGCGATAGTCATGGAGAGGTTGTGTGGCATCATGGCGGAGTCAGGAAAGCCCTTGCGACTACCCATTACAACGGCAGCTGTCAGTGCGGCAACACCGGCAGTAATATGTACCACCGTACCGCCGGCAAAGTCGTACAGGCCCATGCTGCCCAGCCAGCCGCCACCCCAGACCCAGTGTGTCACCGGCGCATAGACCAGCAGCAACCAGGCGGCTGAGAATAGCAGCATTGCCGAAAAACGCATGCGCTCGGCAAAGCCGCCGACTATCAGGGCCGGTGTAATAACCGCAAAGGTCATCTGAAAAGCCATGAACAGGCTTTCCGGTATGTCGCCACTTAATGTGTCGCGACCAACGCCCGCCATGAATACCTTGCTGAAGTCGCCAATGACGGCATTGCCCTCAGTAAAGGCCAGACTGTAACCGACCGCAAACCACAACAGTGACATCAGGCAGGCCACAGCAAAACACTGCATGAATACGGACAGGACGTTTTTGCTGCGCACAAGTCCCGCATAGAACATGGATAGTCCCGGCAGGGTCATCAATAATACCAGCGCTGTAGCCGTCAGGATCCAGCCGGTATTGGCCTCATTCAGTTGTGCTCCCTGCGCAATTGCTGCCTCCGGCAGGAGTATGATGGACGCTGCTACTAACAGATATTTGAAAGTTGTCATTGTCTTAGTCTCCCTGCAAGTCAAAGTGCTTCATCACCGGACTCTCCGGTGCGGATACGAATTGCCTGTTCAACCGGCGTGACAAAGATCTTGCCGTCACCAATTTTGCCGGATTGCGCAGTGGTAGTAATCGCCTCAATCACCGCATCGACCTGATCGTCGGTAACAGCAATTTCGAGTTTTATCTTGGGTAGAAAGTCAACGACATATTCCGCGCCACGGTAAAGCTCGGTGTGGCCTTTTTGTCGGCCAAAGCCCTTTACTTCCGTAGCTGTCAGCCCTTTCACGCCTATGTCGGAAAGCGCTTCTCGAACATCATCCAGCTTAAAGGGTTTAATGATGGCAGTAACCATTTTCATCCGTCATGCCTCCTGTAAGTGCTAAAAACTGACCGGGCAGTCAGCGACAGGGCGCACCATAACACAAATCCGTGCGTTGTCAATATAGCCATCGGTGACATCGGGTCTATGCCTTGTGTGTGGGGGCAGCACTTGAAATCGCTGCAACTTCATAGGGGTGTAAAACTGCCGTGCTGCCTTTATAATGCAGAGTCCGCATGGAGGACTTATGAATCCCAGAATACTGGATGAGATCGTTGGGCAGCTGGCTGCCGCCCTGCCCACAGATATCGGTCATTTGCAGGAAGATCTGCAAAAAAACTTTCGTGCCGTGCTCGATAATGCTTTTGCCCGAATGTCATTGGTTACGCGCGATGAGTTTGATGCCCAGCAGACGGTGTTGAGTCGTACCCGCGAAAAACTCGAAGCCCTTGAGCAAAGGCTGGCAGAGATCGAAAAAAGCTCTTGATTTTCGATGTCTTTAGCCCATGTCCATACCCGCGCACTGGCAGGCATCAACGCTCCTGAAGTTTCGGTCGAGGTACATGTCTCCAATGGTCTGCCAGCCCTTTCAATCGTTGGCCTGCCTGAAACAGCCGTCAAGGAAAGCCGCGATCGCGTGCGCAGCGCCATTATCAATTCCGGCTTTGAGTTTCCCGCCAGACGCCTGACCATTAACCTTGCACCAGCCGATCTGCCCAAAGAAGGTGGCCGCTTTGATCTGCCGATAGCTCTGGGTATTCTCGCCGCCTCTGGCCAGATTGATAAGGATGTGCTTGGCGAGTATGAGTTTTTCGGTGAGTTGTCTCTCGGAGGGGCGCTGCAACCGGTGCGCGGGGTATTGCCGTCCATTCTGCAGGCACAGAAATTGAATCGAAGCATCATCATCCCGGAGCATAACAGCCATGAGGCATCATTGATTCGGTGTGCTACCATCTATCCGGCGCAGCATCTGCTGGATGTGACCCGGCATCTGCTGGATGGCAATGCCCTGCATAGTCTGACTATCACCAGTGAGGCTGTGGAAATGAGCCGATACGGGGTCGATATGTCTGAGGTAAAAGGTCAGGCTCATGCCAAACGCGCCCTCGAAATTGCCGCTGCCGGGCAGCACAGTCTGTTGTTTATCGGCCCTCCAGGGACAGGCAAGTCCATGCTGGCGGAAAGATTGCCTACCATCATGCCCCCCATGACGGAGCAGGAGACACTGGAAACCGCAGCAGTTCAGTCATTGGTGTCTGGCGTGCAGAAGGTGACAGTCAACGCCCAAAGGCCATACAGGGCCCCTCATCACACGGCTTCTTCTGTAGCACTTGTCGGTGGTGGTTCCAATCCCAGACCAGGTGAGATCTCCCTCGCACACAATGGGGTGTTGTTTCTTGATGAGCTGCCGGAGTTCGACCGACGTGTGCTGGACAGCCTGCGTGAACCCCTGGAAACGGGACATATCGTTATTTCCCGCGCTGCCCGCCAGGCAGAGTTTCCGGCCAATGTGCAGCTTATCGCTGCCATGAATCCCTGTCCCTGTGGCTATCTCGGTGATTCCCGTCATGCCTGTACGGATACCCCCGATCAGATTCAGCGTTATCGTGGCCGGATTACCGGCCCCTTTCTGGACCGCATTGATTTATATATTGAGGTTCCACGTATTAAACCGGCCGAGTTCCAGGGGCAGCAGTCCCCGGAGGATAGCGTAACAATCAGGGAGCGTGTCGTGGCTGCACGACAAAGGCAGTTACAGCGGAACGGTGTCGCCAATGGAAAGCTAAGACCCGCCCGAATGAAGCAGGTCTGTACCATAGCTCCCGCAGATGAAAAGCTGTTGCTGGCAACAACGGAAAAATTCGGTCTGTCGTCTCGGGCCCATGACCGTATATTGAGGGTGGCCCGCACGATTGCGGATATTGCCGGCAGCGATGGTATAGAAACACCGCACTTAACCGAGGCGATTGGTTATCGTCGTTATAATAAGTAAATCCGGTCTTATGTCTTGTGTTTGGCCTGACAGGGCAGTGTGATGGTTATTCTGGCACCACCTTCAGCAACATTGCTCACCGATATGGTGCCGTTGTGTTCCTCAACAATTTTTTTCACGATGGCCATCCCCAGGCCGGTGCCATGGTCCTTGGTCGTTACGTACGGTTCAAAAATGTTATTGATGACGCTGCGATCAAAGCCGGGGCCATTGTCCTGAACAGTCATTTGTAAACTACAGATATCCGCATCACCGAATAGCTTTGTTGTAACCCTTAACATCGGCTGCAATGTTTGCTCCATGGCTTCAATCGAGTTTTTGATCAGGTTGTGCAGTAGTTGCCGCAGCCGATCCTGATCGGCAATTATCGTGTGAGCGTCTCTGGTCAGTTCCAGTCGTACTTGTGGAAAAAGGTGGTCTCCTTCGTACATGTTAATGATCTCGCTAATCAGTTTGTTCGGCGATAACGGAATCATTTTCAGTTCGGGGTTGCGGGCATACTGTGTAAAAGCATTAACCATTCCCTTCATGGCCTCAACTTGATCGATGATGGTCCTGGTCGATCTGTCCAGTACTTCCGCAGGTTGGCCCGATATTTCTTGCAGGCATTTATGTCGTACCCGCTCGGCGGATAGCTGAATCGGCGTCAGGGGGTTCTTGATTTCATGCGCCAGCCGGCGTGCCATTTCTTCCCAGGCGGCGTCGCGCTGTGCCTGTACAAATTCAGTGACATCATCAAACATGACGATATGTTCGCCTTCGTGACCAGGCTCTTGGGACAGCAGGGTGCCGTTAATAATTAATACCTGACGACCATGCTGGTTAAGAATGGTGAGTTCTTCCTGCCATTCGTGTTTGCCCGAATCCATATTTCGACTCAGGCAGTTATAAAGTTCCTGCAAATAAGGGTATGAGTCAATGACTTCATCCAGACTCTGACCGGCCATGTCATGTTCAGAGTTGAACAGTATTCGGGAGGCCATGGGGTTCATGGTGACGATTCGACGCCGGTTATTAAATGTAATCAGACCAGAAGTCAGACGGGACAATACGGTTTGTACATAGGTCCGCTCTTCTTCAGCAGCTATCTGGCCCAGGCGGGCCTGTTGGCTGGCTTCGGCAATTTTCAGTGTCATGTCATTGAATGAGCCCACCAGTTGTCCCAGCTCATCCTGGCTGGTTACTGCCAGCTGTTTATCGTATTCCCCTCTGGACAATGCCCGGGTGCCATCCAGAAGAATGCGTATTGGTTCAACCATGCGTCGGGCAGACAGTACAGCAACCACAACGGCCGTCAGAATATTAAGCGCAAACGCCAGAGAAAGCGTAAGAATAAAGCTCTGTTTCAGCTCATCCCGAATATAGGATAGCTCCTTATAGGCTCCAAACGCAGATTGTACGCTTTGTGCAAGGGTGTTTAATCGTTCTGCTACCGGATAGAGTGCCTGAATCAGCCGTTTTTCTCCGGTTATTACGCTGGCTGTGTCGGGTATGGCGATGACAACTCGAATAAAGAAACCACGGTCTTCAATTGGTTCCATGTCGAGATATGGATACCCCTGACGTAACTGGCTGTACACCAGCTCGCTGGGTGCGTGGGGAACAACTACCTCTGGATCGATATTGCTGAACGCATAAACCCGCCCGGCAGTGTCAAGCAGCGCGATTTCATCGGCAGAGCCGGATAGCCGAAGATCGACCATATCAAGGGTGGCCAGACTGGTCGGTGTATCGGCCAGTGACTCTGCCATTGCCAGGGTTATGCGCGCCTTTTCACGAATTCGCCCGGCCATGGCGTCGCGGCTTAAGTCGAGGGCGTCACCAAGGGCGGCCTCAATCCTGACATCAAACCAGCTATCAATGCCTCGCTGTAAAAACTGAATCGATAGAACATAAACCAGTGATGCGGGCACAATGGCCAGTATGACAAACATGATCACCATGCGCAGTGTCAAGCGGATGCCGGCACGACGTTGTCTGTATTCCAAAAACAGGTGGTATAGCTGGTGCCCCAGTATGGTCGCCAGAATGATGAGGCCGATGGCATTGCCGAGCAGTAACCATGAATAGTAGGGGCCGATGGAGGCGGAGTTTTCAGTTGCATTACTAAGCAGGTAAAGCGAGACCAGCAGGCCGGCAAATAACGCCAGCACCAGAAAAACGAGCGCCCATCTGGACTGGTTTTTACCGTAAATCTGCATCTTCCCTTTCAGTATTCTGCCAGTAAATCTTCTGCCAGTTGCCTCGCAGACGCCAGCTATTGGACAAATAGGTCAGTGGCCTGAGCGGAATCGGCAGTTTCTCGCTGTCCAGTCCTGTGCGTACCTGTATGATATGGTTTTTGTCTGGATCTGACTTTTCCGGTTTGCGGACTTCAAGGTTTTCAATCCTGCCTAATGCCTTTAGTGCCGAACTGAGCGTCAGATAGGCTTTAGGGAAGCCGGCCTGAATGCTTTTGACCAGGTACTGTTGACTCAGGGCGTGGTACTGAATTTCATGGGTGAATGATTTTTCCCAGATGGCACGGCTCCAGGGCCATGCACCGGGCTCCACCAGTTCAATTTCGGTGATCAACGTAATGGGGAGACCATTATCCAGTGCTTCAAGGGCTACCCGACTGAAATTAAAATGAATATCGCCCCTTAAAGTTAAGTGTGCCTGTTCCTGCTCTACCTGAATATCATACTTGGCAAAGGTTTCGTTGTCTGCACAGGCCATGCCCGGCAGAAGCTGGCCTGCAAGCAGCAAAAAGCATATTGTCGATTCGGTGAGGTGCCTCACCTTTTTTCCAGTATCGCAAAATAAAATCCATCCATGTCGCCTTCACCTGGTAGTATCTGGCGTCCGATTTGTCCCTGACCCCATTCGCTTTCAATCGGTTTTGTCATAGCATCACTTTGGCGTTGCAGAAAGCATTCTATTTGATATTGATTTTCCAGTTTGAACACGGAGCAGGTGACGTAAACCATTCTGCCTCCCTTGGCAAGGAGGCCCCAGACAGCATCCAGTATCCGTGCCTGGCGTTTTGCTATTTTCTGTACGGCATGCGGTGAACGAGTTTTAATGTCAGGGTGGCGACGTATGACTCCGCTGGCACTGCAAGGGACATCAAGCAGGATTCGGTCGAAATGTCTGCCATCCCACCAGTGCTCAGGTTGGGAAGCATCGCCGGTAACAATTTCCGCGTTCTGGTGAATGCGCTCAAATAGTTGTTCAAGTTTTTTCAGCCGTTGTGGATTGGAGTCCAGCGCCACCAGTTTTGCAGTCCTGACCTGTTGCAGAATATGCGCCGTTTTCCCTCCGGGGGCAGCGCAGGCATCAAGTACCCGATGTTGCGGTGTCGCTTCCAGCAGCGGTGCTGCCAGCTGGGCGGCTGCATCCTGAACGGAGACCAGACCCTGTTCGAAGCCGGGAAGCTGCTCTACATCAACAGCTTTTTTCAGAACTATCGCTGTGGGTACATATTGATGAACATTGGCCTCAATTCCAGTTTTGTCCAGCAATTCAAGGTATTTCCTGACTGACATGTTGGCAACATCCAGGCGCAGCACCATCGGTGCCTGTTGATTATTATTCTGCACCACTCTCTGCCAGTCTTCCGGCCAGTCTATTCGTATCATGTCCAGCATCCAGCTCTGATGTGCATAACGGGTCGCTTCGTTATCTGTTAGTGAGCCCTGCTTGTCGCACCGCTGATACTCCCGGAGTATTGCATTGATGAAACCGCCGGCACGGGAGGCTTGCAAAAAAGAGGCGGCGCACTCGACGGTGGCATGAATGGCCGCATGTGGGGGTATATGTGTATATCGCAGCTGGTAAATTCCCAGCAGTATTAATACCCGGACTTCCGGCTTTAGTTGCCCAGCAGGTTTGTCCGAAAGCTGTGCCAGCCATTCCCTGAGTTGCGGATACCAGCGCATAACGCCATAGCACAGGACTTGCAGTAACGGGCGGTCAATGGGTTCTACGCGGATCAGATGCCGCTCCAGGGTGTTGTCCAGGGTCTGGTGCCCATCAATGATACGCACAAGCACACGCACCGCCTGCTCACGGACATTTATTCCCGGTGGGCTTTTATTTTTTCTGCGATTGACCAAAAATATAGCCGGGTTCAATGATCTCTCTGCGGGAGTTTAGAAACGCCTGTGCGGACATGCGTGTTCCGCCGGCCGGTTGAACTTCCAGAAGTTCCAGACATCCATTGCCGGTTGCGACAGTGATGTTGTGATTGATCGAGATCACCTCCCCCGCCGCGACATGTGTGGTGCGGCTTACATCGGATGCCTGCCAGATGCGCAATGGTTCGCCGTCAAATTCCGTATGGGCCACCGGCCAGGGATTAAAACCTCTTATCGCCCGCACAATCTCTCCGGTTGGTCGAGACCAGTCTATGGCTGCTTCGGCTTTGGTCAGTTTTGCCGCGTAACAGGCATCATTATCATTCTGCGGCATCGCCTGTGGCAGTGAGCCTCCAGCCATGTCATCCAGTGCTTTTATCAGGGCCGCTGCTCCCATTGCAGCCAATCTGTCGTGCAGTGTCTGACCGTTATCTTTATCGTGGATGGGGGTTCTGACACGACTCAATATATTGCCGGTATCGAGCCCTTCATCCATCTGCATTACGGCAATCCCCGTTTCTCGGTCTCCTGCGAGTATCGCCCGCTGGATCGGGGCAGCGCCACGCCAGCGCGGGAGCAGCGATGCGTGAACATTGAGGCAGCCATACTTTGGTATCTGCAATATATCCGGCGGTAATATCTGTCCATAAGCCACAACGACCATGACATCCGGGCACAGCGCCCGCAGATGTTCTCTGGCTTCTTCTGTGCGCAGGCTCTCAGGCTGATAAATTTTAATCTGCTGCTGAACAGATAACCGCTTAACCGGAGACGACAGCATTTTTCTCCCCCGGCCTGCCAGCCGGTCCGGTTGGGTGTAAGCTGCAATCACTCTGTGATGGCTTTCTATCAGGGCCTGTAAAGTTGGAACAGCAAAGTCAGGAGTGCCGGCAAATACTATCTCCAGAGGCGATGAAGGCATATTGTCCAGCACGATTAAAAGATGCTAAATTACCTGCCTGCGATTTTCAAAACCGGACTGTCTCCTGCCCTGTTTGCCCAGCTTCTTGCGGATCCTCTGGCGCTTTAATTCAGAAAGATAATCAATAAACAGCTTGCCATCCAGATGATCAATCTCATGTTGAATACACACCGCAAGTAAACCATCCGCATCCATTACAAACTCTTCACCGTGCGGGTTTAGTGCCTTGACCGTAATTTTGTCTGCTCTTTCTACCTTCTCGAATACACCCGGCACGGACAGGCAGCCTTCATCCATACTTTCGATGCCTTCAAGAACGGTGACTTCAGGGTTGATCAGTGCCAGTGGCCGGGATCTGTCCCCGCTCACATCGACAACAATGACTCGCTGTGGAATATTCACCTGAATGGCGGCAAGACCTATTCCGGGGGCGTCATACATGGTCTCAAACATATCTTCCACCAGTTGGCGGGTGCTGTCGTTGATTTCTTCGACTGGCTTCGCCTTGCACCGCAGGCGTTTGTCAGGAAAATGCAGTATGTTCAGTAAAGCCATGATATTCTCGAAAAATTCTGGTATTTTGTCCCAAGTACACGAAATTTAAGAAATAATGCTGGAATAATGAGAAATTCTGTCTTAGAATATAATCAGCATATGTCTTTGTCACATTATACTAAAGGACAACCATGACTGCGAAATCATTTTTGTTGCTGCATCCGACGCGGGTTCTGTGCCTGATAGTGGGTTTTCTGGCCGCTCTGCCGGCTTTTTCCGATACTCTTAACATCAGGGAGGGTGCTCCAGATACATACACCGTGGTAAAAGGTGATACCCTCTGGGATATTTCAGGCCGTTATCTGGATAAGCCTTGGCGTTGGCCAGAGCTTTGGGAAAATAATCCTCAAATTGCCAATCCTCATCTCATTTATCCGGGCGATGTCATTTCGCTTTACTATGTTGATGGGCAGCCCAGATTGGCCATTAACCGAAGTGACACGCCGGATATTGTCGATGCCGTTCAGGATGAGTCGGATTTTATCCCTGAAACGGTCAAGTTATTGCCGCAGATCAAGGCTACTCCCATCGATAGTGCCATCCCGGTTGTGCCGGTCGAAGATATACAGCAGCTTCTGCGCGGTCTGACGGTGCTTGATAAGGCAACCATAGACAGGGCACCCTATATTGTACGTGGGCAAGGAGACCGTACCATCCTTGCACGGGGAGACCGTATTTATGTAAAAGGGCTAAGCCGTGCCGAATCGGGTCAGTCATTCCAGATATACAGCCGAGGAAAACCTGTCAGAGACCCTGTGGTCGGCAATATTATTGCCTACGAGGGTATCTTTGTTGGTGATGCGAAACTTGAACGAGTTGGTGATCCGTCAACTCTGCGCATCACCTCTTCCAAGCAGGAGGCCAGCGTGGGGGACCGCCTGCTTGCCACCGTATCAGAAGCCGAATTGTCCAGCTTTTACCCTAGTGTGCCTGACAGCTTTGTGTCCGCAAAGATCTTAAATGTGGTGGATGGTGCCAACATAATCGGTCGGTATCAGACTGTTATTATTAATGCTGGCACACAGCAGGGCCTTGGTCGGGGGCATGTGCTGTCCACATTTACCAAGTCGATACAGGTTCCTGATGACGTGACTGCCGATCCGACCGATACTGTAACGCTGCCCTCAGAACGATCCGGGACATTGATGGTCATCCGCCCCTTTGAAAATCTGAGCTATGCTCTGGTCATGGAGTCTCGCTTGCCTTTGCGTCTGCTTGATGAGGTCCGTACCCCGGAATAAACCGGTAAGATGACTGAATACGAGCTGCGTAGCTGGCTGGCTCTTACTCTTGTCCCCGGACTGGGGCCGCTTAAAATCAGCAGACTTCGGGCCAGACTCGGTGAGCCGCCGGTCATTTCCTCGTGCAATGACAGCCAATTGACGGCTGCCGGCTTGAATCAAGGTCAGCTTAGAGCATTTCGAGAGCCGGACGAGCGGGCGATTGAGGGTGCGCTACAGTGGCTTGCCACGGCCGACCATCATCTTGTACCTGTTACCGACCCGGTTTATCCGGCCATCCTCAGGGAGATTGGTGCCCCTCCGCAATTATTGTTTGCCAAAGGCGATCCCCGTATTCTGAATAATCTCCAGATAGCCGTTGTCGGCAGCCGTAATCCAACAAGGAACGGTTATGAAACCGCTTATGATTTCTCCGCATATCTGGCCATGACAGGGTTGACGATTACCAGCGGGCTAGCCCTGGGCATCGATGCGGCAAGTCACCTTGGTTGCCTTGATGCGAATCGTAAAACCATAGCCGTGACCGGCAATGGACTGGATATGGTCTATCCTCCGAAGCATCGTCAGCTTGCTCATCGTATCGCTGAACAGGGGCTGTTGATTTCCGAGTATCTGCCCGGCACAAAGCCGCTGGCACAGCATTTTCCTCAGCGCAATCGTATTATTGCCGGGCTTTCTCTGGGAACTCTGGTCGTTGAAGCGGCGCAAAAAAGCGGTTCCTTAATCACGGCTTACCGCGCCCTTGAACAGAATCGAGAGGTGTTTGCGGTGCCCGGATCCATTCATAGTCCGCTGGCCAGAGGATGCCATCGACTGATCAAACAGGGTGCCAAACTTGTTGAGTCCGCCCAGGATATACTCGAAGAGCTGGGTACTCTGGCAGGTGCCCAGCTGGAAATCAGCGACTCAGAGAATGCCGCCCGGGTTCCTCATGATCGCTCTGACAACGATGCACATCAGGTTGTTCTCGAGGCAATGTCTTTTGATCCGGTCAGTGTGGACACGCTGTCCCAGAGAACCGGCATGGCAGTTGCCGAGTTGTCATCCATTCTGCTAATACTGGAGCTGGAAAATAAAGTCAGTGCGGAAGGTGGAGGCTACTATGTTCGCAATAATCAGAGATGATATGGTTTGTACATGATTGGTGACCGGAGTGGACTCTACAGGAGGCTGACGGCCCAGGTGATGCTGGGCGGCTCCAGACTGCGGCCTCTGCTTTCGCTGATTGTGGCAACTATCTACTCAATCTGGTCAGTACCGGGATTTTATTCCCCAACAGTTTCGAGTCTGTAGTGGATCGTGTCATTGCATTAGTCGAATATGACATTACACTTGACCAGCTCGAATGGGTGGTTCTGGCTGTATTATTGAACCAGAGCCACGAACAGGTGGCCTTTGAGGGGCTAAATCGACAGCATTTATCCAGGGTGCCATCCCTCTGAACTGAATCTTTACAAGGAATATCCTTACTAATGGCCAAAAATCTTGTCATTGTTGAATCGCCTGCAAAATCCAAAACTATTACCAAATATCTTGGCAGGGATTTTCTGGTACTGGCTTCTTACGGGCATGTTCGTGATCTTGTGCCGCGTGAAGGTGCCATAGATACCGAGCATAACTATGAAATGTCTTACGAACCAATCGAGAAAAACGAAAGGCATGTTGAAACCATTGCCAGGGCATTGAAAAAATCCAGCGTCCTGTATCTGGCAACTGATCCGGATCGTGAGGGGGAGGCCATTTCCTGGCATCTGCATGAAATGTTGCACGATAAAAAGCTCTTAAAGAATAAAAGAGTCTATCGTGTTGTCTTCCATGAAATTACCAGGCATGCCATACAGGAAGCCATGGAACATCCGCGAGAGCTTTCACAGGAACTGATTAATGCACAACTGGCGCGCCGGGGTATGGATTACCTCGTAGGTTTTAATCTGTCGCCGCTGTTATGGAAAAAAATCCGCCGTGGACTGTCTGCCGGGCGTGTGCAAAGCCCCGCTCTTCGCCTGATCGCCGAAAGGGAAGATGAAATCGAGGCGTTCAAGCCCCGCGAATACTGGACTCTTGAGGCTGATTTGAATAAAGACGAGCAGGATTTTGTCGCTAGACTCAATATGTATAACGGTGAAAAAGTCAAACAGTTCACCATCAATAATGAAAAAGATGCGAAAGCTGCCCATAAGAATCTGAAAAAGCACGGAGGAAAAAGGCTTATTGTTTCCAGCGTGGAAAAAAAATCCCGCCGGCGCAATCCCTCTGCTCCATTTACCACTTCAACCATGCAGCAGGAGGCAGTTCGCAAGCTGCGATTTTCTGCTCAACGTACCATGCGTACTGCCCAGACACTGTACGAGGGTATCGACACCGGGAGTGGCACCGTTGGTCTGATTACCTATATGCGTACGGACTCTGTGACACTGGCAAAAGATGCGATAGATGAGATACGCGGCTATATCACAAGCGAGTACGGCAAAGAAAATTTACCGACCAAACCACAGATATATAAGACCAAAGCCAAAAATGCCCAAGAGGCCCACGAGGCCATACGTCCTACATCCGTGATGCGAACCCCCGATTCGCTTAAAAATTCACTGAGCAAAGACCAGTATGGACTGTACAGCCTCATCTGGAAGCGAACTGTGGCCTGTCAGATGATTCATGCCACGCTGAATACCGTAACCGTAGATTTCGCCTGCGGCGAAGGTAATGCCTTCCGCTCAACGGGTTCAACAATCGCTAAACCGGGTTTTATGTCGATCTATCTTGAGGGCAGGGATGACAATAAGGGTGACGATGAAAAAATGCTGCCCAATATGGAGAAGGGCGATGAGATTCACTTGAAGGCTATCCGGGCGGATCAGCATTTTACCGAGCCCCCTCCACGCTATACTGAAGCTACACTGGTTCGTGCCCTGGAAGAATATGGTATTGGTCGGCCTTCTACGTATGCGTCCATTATCTCCACGCTGCAAAACCGGGAATATGTGGAAATGGACCGTCGGCGCTTTTTTCCCACGGATGTCGGCCGGGTGGTTAACCGTTTTCTGACTAATCATTTCCCCAACTATGTCGATTACGACTTTACGGCCCATATGGAGGATGATCTGGACGCGGTTTCCCGTGGAGAAAAAGACTGGATTCCGGTGATGGATAGTTTCTGGAAGCCATTTATCAAGCTGGTAAAACATAAGGAGCAGTCGGTCAGCCGGACAGATGCCACAACAGAAAAAATCGATGAAAAATGTCCCAAATGCAGTTCGCCTCTGCTTATACGGCTTGGCCGAAGAGGGCGCTTTATCGGGTGCAGTACCTACCCTGATTGTGATTACACTTGCAATATCAACGGGGAAAGCAAGCAGGAAAGCCACGAAATAGTAGAGGGGCGCAGTTGCCCTTTGTGTGGTTCCGCATTGCTCGTCCGGCAGGGAAAGTATGGTAAGTTTATTGGGTGTAGTGCCTACCCTGACTGCACATTCATAGAGCCGCTGGAAAAGCCGACTGATACCGGGGTTGCCTGCCCAAAATGTAAAAAGGGGAAGATGGTTTCCCGCCGGTCACGCCGTGGAAAAATATTTTATTCCTGTTCACGTTACCCCGATTGTGACTACGCTGTATGGAACGAACCTGTTGATGAGCCCTGCCCTTCCTGTAATTGGCCCATGCTGACAATGAAAACCACCAAGCGCAAGGGTGCTGAACAGGTCTGTCCAGAAAAAGACTGTCATTACAGCAAAGTCGTCGCAACCGAGGGCGAGTAAGTCGGAATGATTGATTGGCTTCCGGCTTGTCTCCATGCAGCAATCTGCAACGACTATCGCAAAAGCCGATTTTGTATTAAGATGATCATCCTCTGAACAATATCAGTCAACAAAGTCCCGTCACGTCGGTGAAAAATCCCTTGAAAGCAAAATACCTGCTTGTCAGCCTGCCATTAGTTGCGCTGAGCTTTGCCGCAGCCGCGCAGCTCTGGCCGGGCCCGTATTGGGGCGATAGCGTGCCTTGGAGCGGAAGCCATCATGGCGGATATGCAGCGCCCATGCTGCCATATGCCTATCCACCGGTAGTCCCGCAACAACCATACTATCCGCCGCCGTATCCATACGGAAAATTACATCGGGGGGGCGGTGGCAACACTCTGTGGAACAGAGCCCCCTTCGGAACCTTCTCCGGCCCCTGGAACCGTGGTCCCTGGAACTCTGGCTGGATGAACAACCGCAGGTGGCAAAGGAACAATTTCTTTGATAGCTGGCCCGGAAGCTGGATGGATCCTGAGGATCCAAGGGGGGGCATGTCAAAAATGTGGGACGATCTGCTGGAGGCTCCAGGTGAAATGGGTGAAATGCCTGGCGGCTGGACTGCCCCAACCATCAAGGTTCCGAACCCGGTTGATGTCGGTGACGAATTTGAGGCCACCTCAAGAAAAGCACCGAAAGAGGCGGCAGATCAGATGAATAATTTCAGGTTTAATTAGAAATTATCGAGCCGACCGCATATTGTCCGGCATATCCGTTCATGGTTTTAACGCCACAGTACTTTCCGATGATCTGATGCTGAATTGATAACTGTTCTGATTCCGTTATCACGGATTCAGATCAAACAACCTCGGATCTGGTCGCATATCGCTGTTTAAGGTGCTCGATTACATTTATTCGTTGGCAGCCTGCCTGCTTCCCAGATTTTCCAGATAATTTCCCCTCCAATAAAAATTTCAATCGTTTCGGCAGATTGTCCTCTTGCTGGTTTATCCACAATTTGCTCCCAGCTATTCCCCGGTGTATCCAGAGAAAAAGCACAACATATTGTGCTGAAGTTAGATCTTTGCTACGACATGTTGAGTTTTAGGGTATATTTTTATGTTTAGGTAGTATATGCTTAATTAATCAGTAGTAGTATAGCGACAAAGGCTTGCCCAATAAGCCTTACTTATTATGGATGAAAACAAGATTGAGAACCCAAACAACAAAGACTCGCCGGATAAGGCTCATACATCAGGGCAGAGCCCAAGGATAGAGAATGCGAACCAATGTCATGCATGATGTGGCTGAGACCATCACCCAGTCTGTCGGTACCGTTGGGTCACTGATCGATGGTCATGTTTCCAGCCCTGGTGATTTCAGGGTCATTCGTCGGAATGGCAAAACTACCGGCTTTGATGCCAACAAAATCAGGGTTGCAATGACCAAGGCATTTTTGGCGGTTGAAGGTGGTAGTGCGGCGGCTTCCAGCCGGGTTCATCAGATTGTTGATGAGCTGACGGACCAAGTTTGCCGGGCAGTCACACGTCATCTTGATGTGGGTGGTGCCGTGCATATCGAGTCCATTCAGGATCAGGTTGAGCTCGCCCTGATGCGCAATGGTGAACACAAGGTTGCCCGCGCCTATGTGTTGTACCGTGAAGAACATGCCCGTGCCCGACGCAAGACGGAGGTATCATCTGAAGCCGCTGAAGTCAGCAGTGCCATCCATGTCACTCGCCCCGATGGCTCGGCTGCCAATCTCGATACGGAACGTCTCAGGGTGGTCATGGGCGAGGCTACCGCCGGCCTTGAGTCGGTCAGCGGCGACAAAATCATTGAAGATGCAATGAAAAGTCTGTTTGATGGCATTAAGGAAGAGGATGTCTGTCCGGCGATGGTTATGTCAGCCCGTACCATGATCGAACAGGACCCTGATTATTCTTATGTCGCCGCCCGCCTGCTGCTTGATGGCTTGCGTACTGAAGTATTGACCTGTATCAGTGGTGTGCCAACCTGTGCCGCCCAGGCCGATATGCAGAGTATGTATGCGGATTACTTTAGACAGTACATTAAAACCGGCATCGATCTGGAGTTGCTCGATGATCAACTGGGCGCCTATGATTTAGAAAAGCTGGCTGCCGCCATCATGCCGGAGCGTGACCTGCATTTTACTTATCTGGGGCTGCAAACTCTTTATGATCGTTATTTGCTGCATACAGAGAACGGCATACGCATCGAATTGCCACAGGCCTTTTTCATGCGTGTCAGCATGGGTCTGGCTATTAACGAGGTGGAACGTGAAGCCCGTGCGGTGGAGTTCTACAACCTGCTGTCATCATTCGACTTTATGAGCTCGACTCCGACCCTGTTCAATTCGGGGACCCTGCGGCCTCAGCTTTCCTCTTGCTATCTGACCACTGTTCCGGACGATCTTGATGGCATTTTCAGTGCCATCCGGGACGATGCGCTGCTGTCAAAGTTTGCCGGAGGTCTCGGCAACGACTGGAGCCGTGTGCGCGCCCTCGGTTCGCACATCAAGGGTACCAATGGCAAGTCTCAGGGTGTTGTGCCCTTTCTGAAGGTGGCCAACGATACCGCTGTTGCGGTCAATCAGGGCGGCAAGCGCAAAGGTGCCATGTGTGCTTATCTGGAGACATGGCATCTGGATATCGAGGAGTTTCTGGAGCTGCGCAAGAACACCGGTGACGACCGCCGTCGCACTCATGATATGAATACCGCCAACTGGATTCCGGATCTGTTTATGAAGCGAGTCAGCGAGGAGGGTGTGTGGACGCTGTTCTCGCCGGATGAGACATCGGACCTGCATGAATTGACCGGTCTGGCGTTTGAGAAGCGCTATCAGGAATACGAGGCCATGGCAGACAATGGAGAGCTGCGCATCCATAAAAAAGTGCAGGCTGTTGATCTGTGGCGCAAAATGCTGGGTTTATTATTTGAGACGGGTCATCCATGGATTACATTTAAGGACCCATGTAATTTGCGCTCACCTCAGCAACATGCCGGTGTCGTACATTCCTCCAATCTATGCACTGAGATCACTTTAAATACCAGTGATGAAGAAGTTGCCGTATGCAATCTTGGCAGCATCAATCTGGTGCGGCATGTTGACGAGAGTGGCCTGGATATGGAAAAGCTGGAAAAGACGATTGGTACCGCAATGCGCATGCTGGATAATGTGGTTGATTACAACTACTACAGTGTGCCGCAGGCGCGCCACTCCAATATGAAGCACCGTCCAGTCGGCATGGGTATCATGGGTTTTCAGGATGCGCTGTATAAATTGAAAATGGCTTATGCTTCCGAAGAGGCTGTGGAGTTTGCTGACCGTTCCATGGAAGCTGTCAGCTATTATGCAATCAAGGCGTCCAGTAATCTGGCTTCCGAGCGTGGTAAATATCCATCATTCGACGGTTCACTCTGGTCCCAGGGCATATTGCCTATTGACTCGATTGAAAGGCTGGAGGACGATCGAGGTGGTTATCTACAGGTGGATCGTTCCACTACACTGGATTGGCAGGCGCTGCGCAAGCAGGTAATGGCAGTTGGTATGCGCAATTCCAACTGTATGGCTATTGCCCCTACCGCGACAATTTCCAATATTTGTGGCATCAGTCAATCGATTGAGCCCACCTATCAAAATCTGTTCGTAAAATCAAACCTGTCGGGTGAATTTACTGTGATTAATCCCTATCTTGTCAAGGAGCTGAAATCCCGCAATCTATGGGATGAAGTTATGGTCGGTGATCTGAAATATTTTGATGGCAGTGTGCAGCCAATTGATCGCATTCCGCAGGATCTTAAAAATCAGTATGCTACGGCATTCGAAATCGACCCGCGCTGGCTGGTCGAGGCTGCTGCCCGTCGCCAGAAATGGATTGATCAGGCTCAATCGCTCAACCTTTATATGGCCGAACCGTCCGGCAGAAAGATGGATAATCTGTATAAATTGGCTTGGGTGCGGGGCCTTAAAACTACCTATTACCTGCGATCTATGGGCGCGACCCATATGGAAAAAACTGGCAGCGATAACATGCAGGGTGATAATGCTGACTCTACATCATCTGGAGTCTGTTCCATTCTCGATCCTGATTGTGAGGCATGTCAATAAAAGCGCAGGCAGCATACCAATGAATAACTGGAGATTATAGAGTGTTTCAACAATGGGAAGATCCACTGGCCGGGTTGAAAGCGGAATCCGCAACGGTGAAAGCCGAAGCGACCGCACCATCTGCTGCCCGGGCGATTAACGCTTCAATGACTGCCACCGACTCCGGATGTCAGTCGAATAGCGATATGCACACATCGCCTGACACATACCATGCGCTGGCAGGTTCCTATGCTACTGGTGCCCATGCTCCTCCGAAAGTTACAGACACCAGTCCTGTCAATCCGGACGATAAGCGTGTCATCAATGGCATGACAGACATCAATCAACTGGCGCCGTTTAAATATCCCTGGGCATGGAATTACTTTCTCAATGCCAACAAAAATCACTGGACACCGCTGGATATCAATATGGCGCAGGATGTGCATGATTATCACCATAAGCTGACACCGGAAGAACGCCATGTCTATGAGAATGTGCTTTCCTATTTGACCACTTCCGATATTCTGGCCATGCGCAATATCGGTCTGGCTGTTATGGAAAAGATGAGCGCCCCGGAACTGCAAATTTATCAGGCTCGCCAGGTGTATGAAGAGTCACTTCACACCTGGACTTACCAGCACTGCATTGAAACCATAGGTCTGGATCAGGGAGAGATTTACAACCGCTACCGGGTGGTGCCGGAAATCAATGGTAAAATTCAGATTGCGAATCGCCGGTTGCACTCCATTTTACGTAGCGATATCGATCTGAATGATCGTGATGAGTTGGAGAATTTTGTTATGGCATACATTTTCTTCGGTGGCATTTTTGAGGGTTGCTGGTTTTATAACGGCTTCAGTCCTATCTTTGCATTACAGCGCCGTGGTCTGATGAAAGGTACCGCCGAACAACTGCAATACATCATGCGCGATGAGGTTATGCACGCATCCTTCGGTATCCGCGTGGTCAAACAGATCATTCTGGAAGAAAATGTCAAGCTGGATCCGCTGACCATTCGTGCCATGTGGGACGAAGCCGAGGCAGCCGAATCTGCGTATGCTGGTTATATTCTGCGTACCCCTATTCTGGGCTATGCCAAAGAAGATCATAGCTGCCAGTTTCGCTTCGTCGCCAATCGCCGTGCCCGCCAGCTGGGGTTGGAAGAACCTTTCCCGGCAACCAGAGAGGCTGCTCTGCCGTGGCTGGACGAGCAAGTCAATCTGCGCAAGGAAAAGAATTTTTTTGAAACGCGCGTCACCGAATATCAGACAGGCGGCGGGTTGAATTGGGACTGAAATTTGCTGAAACGGGCCATACTGGTCCGCATATAATGGTTAAAACCATAGGAGGTGGTCTATGCAGTGCACGCGTTGTTACTCCCATATGCGTTTGATAAAGAGGGAAAATCATCAGGATAGCTTTCTGGAGTGGCATCAATGCCCGGCATGTAATCGCATCGAGTTCATCTCTGAACCGGTTCGTTACAGCTTTGATCCAGGTGGCTATGCCCCGCAAAGGCTTGAGCATGTCATGAACTGACCAGCCAGATTTTCTGCCACACATCGGGGAGGCTGAGACGGGCATCGCCCCGCCGGAATTCCCATGCGCCATGTTCTCATCGGGCTGGTGCAATGCCAGTACCTCGTGTCCTTCTGGCCCGTTACTGCCATCTCCTGAAATGCAGCAACTGAGGATGAGCGGGCTTTTGTAGTGCATCTATAATGAAACCCAAGCAATAATTGGGCTACAATCGATGTAATCGATCACCGCTTATCCAGAATTTGTAACCACTCAATCCAGAATATTTCCGCCGCCACACCCTCACAATACAGTCCAGAACAGAAAAAGCAGGGCTCTACGTAGCTGACGCGCAATAAAATACATAAATAATTAGTGGTATGATGTGGATTGTTGCCGTTTGTCTGAAGTTATTAACCATTGAGCCAAAAGCATCCTCTATAATTTTGTATTGTCTTTATTGCCTTGTAGAATAATGGACAGCATCTTTAAATTTTTAAGCTGGAAATCCGCGAAGCAGCTCAACAATGTCAAACGATAGTATTGAATTCGATGTGTTTATAGAAGGCGATCAGTACACGATATACGTTGATCATGCCGATATTAAACAGGGCATGGGCTTTTTTGCCACTATGGACAGAGACATGGACCGAGGATGGCGCATGGGGCCTGAATATGTCCATGAACCGGATCTGCTTCAGCGCAGTCAGATTGTTGCTGAGCGCCTGATGCTTGCTCTTGAAAGCGACAATCTTTCCCTGAAGGTGGCCATGGCTGCTTATATTGCCTGGCGAATTCCAGATATAAGAGAGCTGCATATTGATACTTCAGGCGATCCTTCGCTCACGGAAATTATTACCTGATTAACTATCAATACATTCGTATTCAAGGTATAAAATTATGGCATCCATACTGATTATTGATGATTCCCCGACCTGTTCGCAGATAATCGCAAAGATAGTACAACAGGGAGGGCATAGCGTCTCTTTCGCAAGAGATGGGGAAAGCGGTATCAAAAAGGTCCGTACGAAAAAACCGGACCTTGTTTTGATGGATCTGATTATGCCCGGCATGAATGGTTTTCAGGCCATGCGCAAACTGAACCATGACCCTGAAACTTCAAATATTCCTGTCATTATCGTTTCATCGAAAGATCAGGAAGCAGATATTGTTTATGGGCAGCGTCAGGGTGCGGTTGAATACATAGTAAAGCCGTTTGATAAGGCGATGATGTTCGCGAAAATCGACAGAGCGCTCGGTTGCTGATACAGTATCATTTTTTCTCGTCGGGTCGGTACCTTTCCCGCGGTGCTTCCTCCCTTGGTTACCATGCCACATCTACAGTGCCGGTGTAACCATTGCGTCCTGTTGTCGGTGTCTCATAACTGATACCGGCTTTCTGAGTTTTGTCCTTTCCTGCAAGCTGCCAGACTAAGAAAGGCTCTGATTAAACCTAGAACCGCTTCAAGGCTGACTATGGTAGTCCTATGTAAGAATGCCTGATCCAGCCCAAGTATCAGTATTTTGATCTATAATTTGTGAAGTATGCGACAAATATATCAAATCTGCCTGCTGGTGGTGCTCATATTGCGTGCCGGGCTTCTTGATGCCAGCATGATTGTGCGTGATGGGACAGCGGTGCTTTACAAACAGGGGAGCAGCGATCACCTGTGGGTCATGCTGCGCACACCCCCGGGTCCTTACCCGCAACCGAGGGCAAGTCTGGACGATGTTGACCTGTCATTGCAGGAAAGTGAGCGGCAGCTTGTGTCGGCTCTGTTGATATTGATCGATTCCAGTGATCCT
Organism: Gammaproteobacteria bacterium; assembly: GCA_022825085.1. Classification (GTDB taxonomy): domain Bacteria; phylum Pseudomonadota; class Gammaproteobacteria; order JAJDYQ01; family JAJDYQ01; genus JAJDYQ01. The sequence continues at coordinate 47,830 of JAJDYQ010000107.1, read as the reverse complement.
CGTCGAGCCGACTCACTTCGAAGTCAGGCTGCTCACGTCGAAGAAATTGTCAACCGGCTGCCGGGCCACACCCTGACAGGTATTGCCCGATTTGATACAGAGCTGCATCTGCTGGCCCCGCCGGGCAGCAGCAGGGAAGAAATTATACAGGCAGCCAGATCGATTCGCGCAAAGGGCAAAACAACCGAGCTCTACAGGAACACCCTTGGGGCCATTAATATTCTCAGGCAGGTTGCAGCGGACGTTAAATCGATATTGATGATGTCCGACGGATTGGCGGAGGACTATGCCTATTTTCACCGTGATGTAGTGCAGTCGGCCATACAAAATGACATCAGCCTGCATACGATCGGCTATGCTGACAACATATCCAACAGTGTTGCCCTGCAAACCCTGCGACGCTTATCTGAAGATACGGGCGGCACCTACATCGCGGCAAAACCGGCATACTATGGCTTGCAACAAGAAGATATCCATGCGGTAATCAATAGCCTGAATGTATCTGGCAGCTATGACATAGATCTCTCGGATGCCATAGCTGCCAATCTTGCTGGCAGGCATCATTTACAAATTGCTCTGCAAGCCTTATCTGGACAGATATCGATACCTGTTCCAGTCACCCTGCCGGATAAAGTCAAGATACAGCCCAAGGTCGAGGAACCGGTCCCGCCGCCCACAGTTATTATCGAGCGCGTACAGGAAAACGGGCAGATTGAAGATGATACTCTGTACTGGTCGTTGCTGCTATTAAGCCTACTGCTTGCCATATCCATTATCGTCCTGCTATGGCGTCTCAGACCCCGTGGTAGCGCCCCCCTGCCTCAGGTGGACAGAGAAGAAAATGGAGCTCCCCCTGCGGCGGCCTGGCTGGAGATTTTGGATGGTGAACAAAAGACGCGACGTTATCCTGTTCGTTCACTTTCAACAAAGATCGGTCGATATCGGGAAAATGACATTGCCTTGCCAGACTCTGCCATATCTCGATACCATGCTGAAATATGCCTCAATGATATGGGGCAGTTCACCATCAAAGACCTTGGTTCCAAAAATGGCTTGCTGATCAATAATCAGGAAGTAAAGAAGCATGACCTGAAGAACGACGATGTCATAGAAATTGGTGATATCCGCCTGCGTTTTGTGACAGAAGGTGCCCCGGCAAACGATATGCAGGCTACTCGGATGTTTCGTACCCGGCTGCCATCCAAATAATAAAATATCTATTCATTTCATGGTATTTTCCGGCATAATCCGGTAAATTTACTCTGATTGGCAATTATTAAGGAGCTCGCTCATGGCTGATGAACATACAATGTGGTCAAAAACCCTGCTTGATGGCTTTATCAATGGGATGAAGAAAAAACCGTCTGATGCGTGGATTAAGGAGCAGGCCAAAGAGCTTGCTGAGCGCGGAATTTCGGTGGATTACGTATTCAAGATGCTATGCAGGGAGATTGGTGACGATGCGGGTGACCGTTTCCTGAATGTGATGGGGAGATCTCGCCCAAGCAAGCGAGGTGCCAGAAAAAAGGGACTTTTCGGTGGCCTCATCGGCAAATTGTTTGGGCGTTGATTCAGACGCGGGGCCTATGTCCGGTTATAGGCTGCCCGGCTATATACCTCAGGTGGCCTGAACCTGCCCGAGACTGTCTGCAATGTTTTGTCAGATTCACAAAGGCGGCTCTTGGCACCTTCCACTGCCATTTATCCATATCTGCTCTGACAATGTGAAGCTGCTACTGTGGCCGGAAAACTGAGTAAATAATTATCTACAAAAGCTGTCATCTGATTGTCTCCGCATAGGCCCAGGGTCGAGCTGATACTATCACGGTGTCCCTATTCTTATGGTTACCTGAAAAGAATCAACCCACCTGCCTGTCTCAACACAAAGTCGGTATGGCAGGCTGCGAAAAAAGAAAAAATGATTTATCCGGATACTTTATTATTGATGACCCGGACAAGACAGGTGTTGGTGAGCGTTCGCTGGTAGCCTCTGCCAATACAGACCATCTTTGATTGGGGGCGTGTACTATATTATGGTCCATTAAAGCCCAGGGACCATATTTGTGGAACAATGCTGATTATGGAACGTCATTTTGCCATCATTGACCGATTGGAAGAGCACTTTCTTCTCCTGAGCCAGTATCTTGATTTAGGCTGGCCGGGCGCCGACATACACAAATACAATCTGGAAGACATAGGTTCCGACCCGAAACTCAAAAACTCCGATGCTATAATACTGAGCGGTTTTGACCATGCCGATGAAGCCATGCGCAAACTGCTTGAGCAATCTGAAAATGGCAGCCTGCCTCTGATAATCCTGCTCAGCACCAGCCGGAGCGTCCCCGATTTGCCGAATATACTGCCCTTGGAGGGGTTGACCACATCTTCGCTGAACAATGCGGTCGCAGAAGGCATGAAACGCTTCTCGGACCGTGGATTGCGAGATGCTAATACCGCATCTGGCATCGCTGAACCCGCCACCAATCAATACGCCGACAATGACACGCTGACAAAGAAAATCCATGGTCTGCGTGGCTATCGCCTGATACGCGAACTCGGTCGGGGCGGTATGTCACGGGTCTGGTTGGCAGAAAGAGCTCTGGATGGCCTCGAAGTGGCAGTCAAGGTGCTGGATGTAAATAACATAGATGACGACCGCATGATTGAGCGCTTCATCCGTGAATACAACATACTGGCCAGTATTGAAAACATTCATGTCGCCAAAATTTTCGATCAGACATTCACCGATGAGTATGCCTTCATCGTGATGGAAAGATTTTCTGGCGGTAATCTGATACGCCGCATCCGCGGAGGAATAAAACCTGACAAAGCACTGGACTACCTGCGGCAGATAGCCAGTGGGTTGGATGATGTACATCGAAAAAAGATCGTCCATAGAGACCTTAAGCCCGGCAACATACTGTTCCGCGCAGACGATACCCTTGCCATTCTTGATTTTGGTCTGGCCCGAATGGTCATAGAAGAGGACCTGAGCGACCATGGTGAAGTTTATGGGACTCCCTCCTATGTCAGTCCAGAACAGGCACGCGGCAAAAATGTTGATCACCGTTCCGACATTTACAGTCTGGGTATCATCTATTACCAGATGCTGACCGGAAAAAAGCCATATCGAGCCGATAACCCAATGGCGATGTTCTACAAGCATGTACATGCGGAAATCCCAAAACTTCAGGCACCGCATCAAAAATACCAACCTCTGCTGGAGAAAATGTTATCCAAGTCTCCTGATGGGCGATTTCAATCTGCTGCCGAACTGATTGAGGCTATCCACAAATTCAAATGATCGGGGTATAAGAAAGGCATTGCAATGATGCCGATTTTCTGGAGAATGCCTGAAAACCACGGGACGGACTTATGACAGCAAACGCCAGTAGCGGCCTGAATCAACAAGTTCTCCGGACAGATGCCTCCGGTATGCCGCTGGAATGGATTTCTTATCGGGAAGCCGTTCGGTTTCACTACCTTGACGTGATTGCCTATACCTGCGGTGCCCTGCTATATGAAATACATGGCGGCATAAACGCTACCAGTGGCAGACGCAGCATTGTTGAAGTGAACTCGATTATTGCGACCAAAGGCCATGCTGGTGGCCTGTACAAGGCACAGCGGCGTTATTCGGCACCACTGAACAACTCGTCACTATTCAAGAGAGATGGCCATATGTGCCTCTACTGTGGCAACAAATTTCAGGCAAAGCTACTCTCCCGCGACCATGTAACACCAATCAGCCGGCAGGGACAGGATGTCTGGAACAATGTCGTCACCGCCTGCAAGCGCTGCAACAACCATAAAGCCGGGCGTACACCGGAAGAAGCAGGCATGGAACTTCTGGCGATCCCGTTCACCCCGACTCATGCTGAATATGTTTATCTGCAGGGCAGGCAAGTGCTGGCGGATCAGATGAAATTTCTGCTCGCACACTTCCCCCGGAGCAGTCCACTGCATGATCGCCTCAGCCGGGAAATGAACATTCTCGGCAAATAATGGAATTGATCCGGGCCATTACTGAAAATATCACCCGTGTAACCGGCATCCCCTTTCAGGCTGATGGACAACAACCGATAAGTGGCGGCAGTATCAATACCGCCTTTCGGCTCGATAGCGGTGCCTGTCGCTACTTTATAAAGACCAATGCCGCATCACTGTTGGACATGTTTATTGCTGAGGCAGCAGGCCTGTGGGCAATGACGGATACCGGCACAATAAACGTGCCGCGCCCCATCTGCTACGGCGAAGCAGGTGGACACAGCTATCTGGTACTGGAGTACATAACCCTTACCAGACAGGGGAGTGCCGCAAAATTTGGCGAAAAGCTGGCAGCCATGCACAGACATACGAATGAAACATTTGGTTTCAGGATCGACAACACCATCGGTTCAACTCCCCAGCAGAACAATTCGGATAAGAACTGGGCCAGATTCTGGCAGAACCGACGCCTGGGATACCAACTTCGGCTGGCGAGGCAAAATGGTTGTGGGGGTCGCCTGATAGACCGGGGAAATGAGCTGATGGAAGCCATGCCCCGCTTCTTTTCGGCTTACCAGCCACAAGCCTCACTGCTGCATGGCGATTTATGGGCAGGTAACTGGTCATTTGACGACCACGGCGAACCGGTTATATATGATCCGGCAACCTACTACGGAGATCGTGAAGCAGATATAGCTATGACTGAACTGTTTGGCGCACCCGGAACAAAGTTTTATGATGCCTATAACGGCGTCTGGCCCCTGAACGAGGGTTATCCGGTCAGAAAAACGCTATACAACCTGTACCATATCCTTAATCACTATAATCTGTTTGGCGGCAGTTATCTGCGACAGGCAGAATCCATGACGGAAAAGCTGTTGAGCGAGATATAACTGATTCTCTTGTTTGCCCGGCCGGACTTTAATCCATATATCCATATTGAACATAATTGCTTCAGTGCTCCCCTACGCTTGAAAGTGATGCTTGGTGACCTCATCGAAGAATTTTTTTCCAAATATTTTCTATTTTATCCATTTTTTTGCGCCCGGATTTTCCTTTTGTGACAAAACTTTCCCTGCTGACACAATAACCAAGCTCGATGGTACTGAGTATGTTTGACGAATCAATATTTTCCAGCCTTTCATAGTGGAAGGACTTTGGCGGTTCCTCACGTGACAGGTGAAGAGTGACGTCAGTGTCAACTTTGAGTGATTGACTCGGCCAACCGAAAAAAACAGATATCGTGCCGATTTATGATCACTAACAAAATCTATCCGAAAGAATGATGTTTTTTCGAGAACATGCCTTGCTTCAGACTCAGGTATTTTTCAAATTCCAGGTCGCCAAAATTCTTGAAATAGACCCGACCTGTAAGTGCTGTATTGCTATCCAGCATTTCTGCGGTCTGGCGAAAGTGGCTGCGAAGTAATTCCATGGCACTTTTCCATACTTCATATTCATTTCTGGCCTTGATTTTCTCCTGCTTTGAGAATCGGGTAACCGGACTTTCCGCTCATTCTTTTTGCTCTTGCCGCTCCTTTACTGACCTTTCATATTCTTCCAGACTTTCGTTTATGCACTCTTCTACGAGGGTAATAAATGGTGATAAATCTGCATACTGGGAAATTTCAAGCGCATCGTAATAACGCAACCTGTCCTCTTTTCCGATAATGGCTATGGGATATCCATGCCGCATCAAAATCAGGTTCATGAGCAGGCGAGCAACCCTGCCATTGCCATCAATGAAAGGATGAATATACATCAGCCATGTATGGGCGACAGCGGCATAAAGTATTGCCTCCAGAGTGCCCTGATTATCATCCACAGTCGAGGTGCTTGACAGCCAGTTACCGAAATCGTGCATCTGGGGTGGCACTGATTCGGGGGGCGGGGGCTTATAATCAGAACCGCTTATCTCAACATCGTTACTTCTGTACTTTCCGGCGTTATCATCATCGATATCTTTCAATACAAAACGATGAATTTGCCTCACATTAGTCGCAGTAATCGGCTTCCTCGGCTGTGCTGCCAGATCTTCCAGAAAATCCAGAGCTTCCTTTAGATTTTTGGCTTCTGTCTGGTTTTTCAGCGGCTTGCCGGTAATCGTCAAGCCATGCTCTACAACCTGCCTTGTTTCGTCGATGCTCAGTACATTGCCTTCAATGGCATTTGAGTGATAAATGTTCTTTATTTTGAAATACCGTCTTATATTGCTTAATATTTTCGGCGTCAGTCGTCCGGCTTTTCGCAGTTCCACAACGCGATTTGACAGCTCCTGCAAAAAGGGTAGCCGGGATTCTTCAAAGCAATACGGTGTGCCATCAATATCTCTGGATAAGCCGCTTTCCGGCATTGCAATTCCTCCTTCCCGTTATACATGATCCATGGTCTGTTGAAATTTATTGGTCGGGGTGAGAGGATTCGAACCTCCGCCCCCTGCCTCCCGAAGGCAGTGCTCTACCAGGCTGAGCTACACCCCGACATCCGGCATTGAACATATCGGGGAGACGGGTACCGGGGTCATGGTGACTTGGTTGCCCGTTTAACGCGGAAGCCCCGATAAACAATCTTTCGGAAAGCGAAGTATAAAAATACAAATGCCTTCTGGCAAGTGGTTCGACCCGCCTGCGGTTGATGGCACTGATCATGCCGGATGTTCATGGCTAACGGTCCTTATTCTTATCAGGTATGTTCCTGTTGAGTGAGATTGTTCCGGTGCTGAAAAGGAAGCCGGGGGGAGGGATTTTTCTGACGGCAGTATCTGCCGCAATGTCGATGTGGAGATCGTGCTGGCACATAAAGCTGGCGCTGTGCTTGTCGAATGGACCTGTCTGTGCCTGCGGGTTGAGTGCCGGCTGGCAAGGCATTCACCGCGCTGAAGAAGGAAATCGAGGGCCTTGCACGGCTGCAGAGTTGTGGTTCAATCCCGTAGCCGGCAGGTTGAGGCCTATCTTTGCCCCTGCTTGTGCATAGCGCTCCCCTCAAGTATTAACGTATCGCCAGCCAACCGTGTCATAATAGTGCCGACTCAGCTTCAATCGTTTTCAAGGAGAAAGCCATGATACCGGACCGCGTCCCGCCGGGTAGCGACGTACCAAATGACATCAATGTCATTATTGAAATACCTTCGCGCAGTGATCCCGTGAAATATGAAGCCGACAAGGACTCCGGGGCCATGTTCGTTGACCGCTTTATGGGTACGGCCATGCACTATCCCTGTAATTACGGTTATGTGCCCCATACCCTGTCCGATGATGGTGATCCGGTGGATGTGCTGGTTGTGACTCCTATTCCGTTAATTCCCGGTTCTGTCATTCGTTGTCGTCCCATCGGCATACTAGGCATGGAGGATGAATCAGGTATGGACGCCAAGGTACTGGCCGTACCCATTGACAAACTGACGGGTATGTACCGTGATATCAACACTTGGCGTGATATGCCTCAACCGCTGCTGGACTCAATCGCCCACTTTTTCAAGCACTATAAGGATTTGGAAAAAGGGAAATGGGTAAAGATCATAGGCTGGAGTGACGTTGAAGAAGCGAAGAGAGAAATCACAAATGGCATCGAACATTACCGTAAGGCAAACAAACGATAAGCCTCACTCCTGAACATTGCTGTTACCGATGGCCGAATACCTGCTTTAACAGGTCAGTCGTTCGCGCCACGGGATCTCGACGTATCTTCTTTTCTTCCTCGGCAATTAGGTGGAAGATGCCATCAACGGTTTTTTGGGTAACATACCTATCGACATCGTAATCATCCGGGTCCATATAATTCCCCAGGGTTCCGAGGTGACTGAATAGTTTCTTATAGTGACTTGTGACTCCGGCCCGGGCAGTGGCCTGCTCGACAATCGGGCTGATTTTTCTTGTCATATCGTCTCCCCCTGAACGGCGCAGATAACGGGTTGCTGCATCATCCGGACCCTCAAGTATTTTTTTTGCCTCAACCACATCCATGTCCTTCACGGATTTTTTAACAATATCCAGAGTGAATGGTACGGCAGATTCCGCAGCACGATTCATCGTCAATAAAAAATCGTCCACATATTTATCCTGTCCCAGCTTGCGCAGGGTTTTCTCCACTTTTACAAGGTTTTCAGGCATTGAAATTTTGACATTGGTATTTCCCCAGAAGCCATCTTTTCTGCCAAGATGTCCGACTGCATACTCCGCCCCTTTGTCCAGAGCCTCTTTCAATCCGGCAACAATATCCTGATGGTCCGATGTTGATGGCTGACTGTCCTTTTTCCCCGGCAATGCTTCGAGCTGTTCTTTCAGCAAGTTCCGCCAGTCGGCCATGGCATCCCCGAAAATGCCAGACAGCAATCCAAGATGGAGAATGAACACAGCACTCGTTATCTTTTTCACAACATAATCTCCATATAGCTCAAGCCATGTATCGGACAGTGACGGACCATGATAGCAGACAGTTCATGGCAGATCTCGCATAAAGCTGCCAAGTCGTTCTCTGAGGCGCTGGACAAATTCAGGGACCAGTAGAAAGATAGTGCCCGTCACCATGACATTCAAGGCGGCAATAACAAGAAACACTTCATCCTCGGTGTAGGCCAGCTTGCCCAGCAACACAATGCCAAAGACTGCTGCCAACACCATAAAAAAAGCATTCAATATATTATTGGCGGCGATAACACGCGACAAAATATCCTTCGGGCTGCGTTCCTGAACAACGGCAAACAGCGGTACAATATACAGGCCACCAAATATTCCGATAAGAGCTATATCTGCCAGACAATGCAGGCCGCCCTCTGCCTGCAAAAACTGCTTAACCGCAAATGGTCCGGTGCCGGTCTGCATCATGGTTGGTGCTGAAAAATATAGATCGACTCCGAACAGACTGATGCCTGCCGCACCGATTGGTACGAGTCCGAGCTCCACCTGACGACCAGACAGCTTTTCACAGAATAATGAGCCCGCGCTGATACCGATACAAAAAACTGTTATCAGGAGGATATAGACAGACTCATCGCCATTCAGCACTTCCCGCGTATAGTTAGGCAGTTGCACCATATAGGTCGAACCAATAAACCAGAACCAGGATATTCCCAACACGGAAAAAAGTACCGTTCTATTGTTGTGTATCATGCGGACTGTCGCCCATGTCTGAGTCAATACATTCCAGTTGATTTTCAACCCCGGCTGCACTGCTGGAGTATATGGAATTTTTTTTGCGCTGATATAGCCAGTGATCGCAACTATCATCACCACGGTGGACACCCAGTATTTTCCGCCATCCATAGCCATCATGGCGCTGCCGAGCATCATGCCGAATAAAATGGCCATGAATGTACCCATCTCGACAAGGCCATTGCCGCCAGTCAGCTCGGCACCGTTCAGATGCTGCGGGAGATAGCCATATTTCACGGGGCCAAATAAAGACGATTGGGTGCCCATCAGAAAAAGCACCGCCATCAGCAGGCCGACTGAATTGAGCATGAAACCGACCACAGCCAGAAGCATTACGAAAATTTCCCCAAGTTTAATACTCCTTATCAGGGTCGATTTTTCATAACCATCGCCAATCTGACCTGCGGTCGAAGAAAACAAAAAGAACGGTAAAATAAACAACGCCGCACTGATGTTGACCAGATACCGTGAATGTGTCGCATCGTGGCCCATACTCTGGAACGCAATCAAAATAATGAGGGCATTTTTGAATACATTATCGTTAAATGCGCCGAAGAACTGAGTAACAAAAAAGGGCAAAAACCTTCTTTCTCTTAGCAGAGAAAACTGAGATTGAGATCGCATCAGTGGAAGCTCATCAGTACACAGGAAGCTGTGTTACCGCCACCGATAAAAGCCCGTAACAAATCGCGATTGTAAAAGCTCATCATAAAAGCAGGCATTCCCTCAGGATGTCCGGCGTTCTATTAATGAATGCTCAAGCACTCGTGCAATCTGTTCCAGAAAGCTGGCAATATTGATCGGTTTGGGCACATAAGCAGCAAATCCAGCCTCGATACTTCGTTGAATGTCTGCCTGCATCACATTGGCGCTTAAGGCAATAACCGGTATGTTGGCCGTCAGCTCGTTTTCTCTGAATCTTTTCATCACCTCATAGCCATCCATGATCGGTAAAAAAATATCCAGCAATATAAGATCGGGCTGCTTGGAAATGGCCAGTTCTAATCCAGACACAGGGTCCGCTGCGGACAAAAAGCGGAAGGCAGTTTTTTTTTCAATGACCTTTTGAACAAGAATCAGATTGGCGGAATTATCCTCGATGTAAAGGATACTGATATCGGGATTGGATAATATGGCCAAAGGTGCGGCATCATCAGAAATGCTGGTCAAACCTTATCTCCTGGCTGGTATCCAGCCTGTAACTATGCCCGCATCAGAGTTTATCTCATTTGCCTGTTCACCGATACCAGAATGCCTACTTCACGTCCCAACGAAAGCTCAGTTCAACACGTGATCCTTCTCCAGATTCGGATTCGATGTTCAGGTCGGCACCAATATAGGCCGCTCGTTCCCGCATCACTTGCAGCCCGATATGCCTGCCGCCGGAGGTGCCTTGGTCGATTTCTCCTGTAAAGCCACATCCGTCATCTTCCAGCAGTAGCCGGCATGTGCCTTTATCTGACAAACGCAGCAGTACCCGAATAATGCGCGCGTTGGCATGTTTTTTAACATTGGCCAAGGCTTCTTGGACAATTCGGATGACCTGACGCTGGATGTGTACCGGCGGATTCATCTCGCCATTGTGAAACTGGCTGAAAACCAGTATCTGGTTTTCTTCTTGAAATTTTTTCAGCATGTCGTTCAATACTGGCACCAGTCCTCTATGGTCAATCGGTGCGCGAAAATGCACCAGCAGTTCGCGCAGTTCGCCGTTGGCGCGGTCAACGCCTTCTCTTAATCGAGCGACCTCTCGCGCTGCCGAGTCCAGATTGGACTCATCCACACTCGCCTCCAGTGCTTTGCACTGAAAGCGCAGGCTGGCTATGCTCTGGGCCAGTGAGTCATGCAGTTCATGTGCCAGAGTGAGTCGTTCTCGAAAGATCGATTGCTTTTGTGCCTCTTCATCGAGCTGTGCCTTGTGGATCGCCAGACCCAAGTGAAAGCCAATGCTGGTCAACAGCTCATGCAGGTCGTAGCTTATATTGGAAACAGATTGATCTACCAGTAGCTGATAGGCTCCCATGACATCGTCTTGATGGATCAGGGATACGATCACGCACTCAAAATCGATGGCATATTCGCTGAATCGGCGAAAGTCTCTCGATGCTCCCGGCGAGATAACGTAAACATTTTTAATTTTTGAGCCTTGGCCGGGTATAACATCGACCATCGGTATGCTCTTTTCGTACTGATTGGATGTCTCACCGACGGCAGCGATCAGTTTCATGTCGCCGTCCGCTGTTGTCAGGCGAACCAGAGCTGCCCGTGCATGGGTCATTTCTGCCGAAATGCGTAGAAAGCGTTCCAGCAATTCATTCAGATCGCGTGCCACGCTGATGTTGGCTGCAATGTCATAGAGAATTTCCAGCAGGCGCGTTTTTCTTGCCATTTGCCGCATCTGTTCGCTGATTTCTTCGTCACTTGCCACGCTGATATTTTTATACCAGCGCCCCATCTGCGATATATCGTGCAGCAGACCGGCGAACTGCCCCTTGCTGGGTAGTGTGATTTCTGCCGAATAGTCGCCCTTGTGCATACGTGATGTCCAGCTGCGGACGCTACTGATGGGCTGGATCAACTCACGATAAAAGCGTTTGACGAGCATCAGCAGTATGGTGGTACATAGAATGAGCAGCAATATCTGGACGAGTAAAATAAAACCGATCTTGTCTGGAAATCGGTAAAGCCCCCATATCGTTGCGGCTGCGATTACAAACAGTGCAAAAAGCACCGCCAGTAAACGAAGAGCCCAGCCTGCCAGAGCAGGGTCGCGAATCCAGGAGTAGTCATTCCATGACATGATATTCAATCCGACCGGCCCCTTGGCAAGGAGCCTCTTGGTTAGTGAGGGGAAGCCCCCTTAATTCAGAACTTTCGGTGATATAGGGGATGTCGCCAAAATCAGTAGTATTTGCGCTCCTGGCGCCGGCGTCCGCAACGTTGTGTTATGACCCCGCTGATCGTGCTGTCCCGTCCAAGCTCCTGCGTTGGATACAGTTCGTTCAAGGGTACCAGATATTTTCTGCCGTCAATAATCCTTAGCTGGCGAAAAATATGTCCATCTTCACTTTCGGCTATAATGTAACTGCCGTCAGACGGTGACATGCCGGGGTCGATCATGATGATATGCCCGTCACAAAACTCCGGTTCCATGCTGTTGCCTCTGACCATCAGGGCAAAGGGTTCGGCTTCGGCACATACGCCGCCGGTATCGGCAAAGCCAGCCCCGGACTCGTTGACAGCGGGCTGTAAGGGGATAATTCTACCTGCTCTGTTCATAATGACGGGATTTTACATAAAAACAGGCCGTGATGCTCGATCATGTGGAATAACGATGGTGGTCAAAGGGTCGTTTCAATATTCCTCCTGCAGCTGTAAGTCCCACATAGTGCGGTAAATGCCCTTGCGTTCATACAGGTGCTGATGTGAACCACGCTCGGCAATCTCGCCATGTTCGATGACCAGGATTTCATCGGCATCAATAATAGTGGATAGTCGGTGCGCGATAACCAGAGTGGTATGCTCCTCGGCGACTTCCTGAAGTGCCTTTTGAATCTCGCGTTCGGAGTGTGAGTCCAGTGATGATGTGGCTTCATCAAATACCAGGATGCGTGGATTTTTCAGGATGGCACGCGCTATCGCAATACGTTGTTTCTCACCACCGGAAAGTTTCAGGCCGCGTTCGCCAACAATCGTATCATATCCATCCGGCAGGCTTTCAATAAAATGATGAATGTGTGCTTTGCGAGCCGCTTTGATTATCCCGGCTTCGGTGGCATCTGATCGTGCGTAGGAGATATTGAATCGGATGGAGTCATTAAATAATACTGTATCCTGAGGCACGATACCAATCGCTTCTCTTAAACTGCGTTGGGTTACGGCAGCTATGTTTTGGTTATCAATGGTAATTTGTCCTTCACTGGTTTCATAAAAACGAAATAACAGCCGGGATAGCGTTGATTTCCCGGCTCCGCTGGCACCGACTACGGCGATTTTTTGGCCTGCTGGAATGTGCAGGTTGATATTCTTCAGAATCTGGCGCTCTTCTTGATAGAAAAAGCTGACATTTTCAAATCTGACCGTTCCCTCTTTCAAAAGCAGGTCCTTTGCGTTATCAGCGTCAACAATTTCCGGGCCGGTTTCCAGCAGATTTAACATGCGGTCCATGTCCGCCAGTGAGTATTTAACCTGCCGATAAACAATACCGAGAAAGCCCAGCGGTAGAAAGATCTGGATTAAAAAGGTGTTAACCAGTACCAGATCTCCCAGGCTCATACGACCCTGAACTACGCCATTTGCTGCAAAAACCATGATAAGGGTAACACCAATGGCAATAATGGAACCCTGCCCAAAGTTCAGCGCCGACATGGATGTTTGGCTTTTAACCGCGGCATCTTCCCAGATGCCGAGTGTCCTGTCATAGCGGTCAAGCTCGAACCGCTCATTGCCGAAATATTTGACTGTTTCATAGTTGATCAGGCCATCAACTGCCTGCATGGATGCCTGTGAGTCCATTTCGTTCATCTTCAGTCGATAGGACATGCGCCATTCAGTCACCATGAGTGTGAAAATGATATAAACGACCACAGTCAAAAAGGTAATGACGACAAATTGCCAGTCGTAGCCGATAAATAAAATGCCGATCACCAGTATGAATTCGACTGATACCGGTATAATGTTAAATGTCAGGTAGTTCAGAATAGAGCTAACGCTTTGTGCGCCGCGCTCCAGATCGCGCGTTAGCGCACCGGTTTTGCGCTCTAAATGATAGCGCAGGGACAGGTTGTACAGATGCTGTAAAACACGGTTGCCCACATGGCGCATGGCGCGATAACGTACCCGCGCAAACAACGCATCACGCAGCTCATTGAATAGTGAGGCGAATAGCTTCAGTACCCCATAGACCAGCAGCAGCATAACAGGCAATGCCAGTGCCTGTGTTTCAGGTCGGTCAAGCGCATCCACTATTTCCTTTAATACAAGCGGAACACCGACATTCGCCAGTTTGGCGAATACCAGGCAGAGCAGTGCCAGCAATACCCGACCACGGTAATCCCATAAAAACGGTGAGAGTTTTTTCAGGTTGTTCCAGTCATCACGGTCTCTGTGAGGACGTTCGGTATAGGCGTGAGTTCGAACCATGGATAAAAAAGGGGAAATGGCACTGCCATGCCAGGGGCATGCAGCATAGCGGCTTTCATTGTCGCGAACCAGCCACTGTATCGGGGGAGCGATCACACCGCCCGCATTGAGAAAAGCTCAGAACCTGTTTACGGTAATGGTCCGGATCTGTTTTCGCATCGAAGCAATAAGAATGTCAGTGTTCCCGGATGTTCACCAGATAAATAACAGGCAGCCTGCGGTCAATAGCCCCATTACCAGATTAAATCCGCGCCATGCGGCCGGTGATGAAAGCAGTCGCCCAACTACCGTGCCGAACGCGGCCCAGAATGAGATGCAGGGAAATCCCGTCAGCATAAAGATCGCTGCGATCCACAGCACGGATACCCAGTAATTGTCGCCAGTCAGGGTAAACGAACCCATCGCAGTAATCACTGCCATCCATGCCTTCGGGTTTACGAACTGGAACAGGGCACTCTCCATGAGATTCATCGGTCGTGCGTCGCTCTCACCCTCAACATTTGCCGGTCTGGCGTTCGCGATCCTCCACGCCAGATAAAGCAGATAAGCACTGGCAGCCAGTTTCAGTATCTGCTGCACAGCCGGATATTGTTTGAAGATTACCCCCAGGCCGCCGGCTACCAGCAGGTTCATGACCAACATGCCGAGCACGATACCGAACATGTGTGGCAGCGTGCGCCGATAACCGAAGTTGGCACCGGATGCCGCCAGCATTACATTGTTAGGTCCCGGGGTGCCGGAAGTTGCTGTTGCAAATATTGCAACGGATAGCATCAGTTGTATATCCATTCTTTCTGTTCCTGTTGGCAGGGCACATCATGTAAAACCCGTTTCATCATTGATTGAGCCAGTAAAGGACATTCTGTTTCACTCGGAGTTTTCCAGAACACAGGATTTATTGCCAGAATGATAAAAACAAGACGTAATCGCTTATCAGGGTGAGGACAGCCCCGGATCATTAAATGTCGGAAAATCGCTGATGGTCACAGTTTTTTTAATACTTCCGCCGCCACATCAATGGTCGTTTGAATGTCTTCGTGTGTATGCACCGCTGACATAAAACCGGCCTCGAATGCGGAAGGTGCCAGATATACCCCGGCTTCCAGCATGCCGTGAAAAAACTTCTTAAATCTTTCCTGATCACAGTCCGTGACTCCGGCAAAATCAGTTACTGATTCTGCACTGGTGAAAAACAGACCAAACATGCCGCCGACATGGTTTTCCGTCATGGGTATATCAGCCTGCCGGGCGGCCTCTATAATGCCACGAGCCAGCTTCTCTGTCTTGTATTCCAGAGATTGATAAAAGCCTTCCTGATTGATCAGTTCCAGAGTTTTCAGACCTGCGGCCATCGCTATCGGGCAACCTGACAGTGTTCCAGCCTGATAAACCGGTCCCAGTGGGGCAATATGCCGCATGATTTCATGCCTGCCACCGAAGGCACCGACCGGCAAACCACCACCGATGATCTTGCCAAGTGTGGTCATATCCGGAGTAATGCCATAATGGCTTTGGGCGCCACCGGCAGAGATGCGAAAGCCTGTCATAACTTCATCAAAGATCAATACGGTGCCGTATTGATCGCACAATCGGCGCAGCTCTTCCAGAAAGCCGGGTAGCGGTGGAATACAACTCATATTGCCTGCCACCGGTTCGATAATGACGCAGGCCAGTTGCTCGCCATACTGCTCGAACGCTTCGGCTAACTGCTCCGTATCGTTAAAGGTCAGTGTCAAAGTAAGTCCGGCCAGTGATGCCGGCACGCCCGGTGATGTCGGCACACCGAGAGTCAGTGCTCCAGAGCCGGCTTTGACGAGCAGCGAGTCCGAGTGACCGTGATAACAGCCCTCAAATTTTATAATCTTGTCACGACCGGTATAGCCCCGTGCCAGACGGATCGCGCTCATGGTCGCTTCCGTTCCCGAACTGACAAACCGTACCATATCCATGGATGGAATCAGATCAACGACTCTTTCGGCAAGCTCGGTTTCGACTGTTGTGGGAGCCCCGAAGCTTAAGCCCTCTCCGGCCTTCTGCCGCACTGCACTGATCACTTCTGTGTGGGCATGGCCAAGGATCATCGGCCCCCAGGAGGCTACATAATCAATATATTGCCGGTCATCTTCATCATAAACATACGCTCCTCTGGCGCTTTTGAAAAAGACAGGTGTGCCGCCAACCCCGGTAAACGCTCGTACCGGTGAATTAACGCCTCCGGGGATAACGGCCTGCGCTTTCTGAAACAATGATTCCGAACGATTCATGGTGAATTTGCCATATTAATTGAGTCAGGGTGATTCCGAATCCGGTCGGATTTTTCTGGAAAATAATACCTATCAGAAGAGTTTGACAAAAGTCACCCCCCTAGCATAGCTCTTCCGCCATCATCAGGCAAATACGGTATGGCGGCAGCAGACTCTCATGTCGCCAGGGCAGGTTATCTCTCGGCCGGTTGTTATCATGCCGCTCAGAAATGTATTCATGGTCGTGGTTCATGCTCGAAACAGGGTGGTTAAGCGTCCGGCCGCTTCGATGATGTCCTGTTGGCCGAAAACTCCATCCACCACTGCCAGCATATCTGCGCCGGCCTTTATCAGTGGAGCACCGTTTCCGGCGTTAATACCGCCGATAGCAACTATCGGAATTTTCAATTTCCTGCGGGCTTTTTTCAGGACTTCAAGTCTGGCGAGAGGTGCCTCCGGCTTGGTTTTCGACGGGAAAAATCGTCCGAATGCCACATAGCCGGCACCTTCTTGCTCTGCCTGCCGTGCGCGACTGACACTGGCATGGCACGATACCCCGACAATTTTGGCAGCTCCCAGACGTTCACAGGCATCCCTCAAAGAGGCATCCTCACTTCCAAGATGCACCCCATCGGCATTGACGCGCTGTGCCAGCAATACGTCGTCATTGATAATAAACAGGGCACCGCGCTCATGGCATAACGCCTTTAGCGCCATGGCATTTTTTTCACATACCTCCGGTGTCGAAACTTTATCCCGATATTGCACCACCGAGGCACCCCCCATAATTGCGGCATCAACTCCATCGAGTAATGTCTGCGCTGATAATAAGGCATGATCTGTAATGACATACAGGCCCTTCATTTCGACCAGCCCGCAGTGTCAGTCCAGAAAAAGTGTTGCGGTTGCAGTTGTCCTCTTCCCGTTGGATAGGCCTGTCTTAAGGCTTTCCATGTATAGTCCTGCGCCCTTCTGACGGCAGAATCAACATCATGCCCATGTGCCAGTAAACCGGCGATAGCAGCAGACAGCGTACAGCCGGAGCCATGGTATTCATGTGGTAGCCGCGGCCATTGGAATTGTTCCGGGACGCGGTTTCGGCAAAACAGGGTATTGATCACGAACTCACCCGAACCATGCCCGCCGCTCAGTAAAACAAACTCACAGCCATGCTCCAGCAAAGCAGCGGCGCATATATCCGGTGGTTCGTCTGACCCTGTAAAAGCATGTGCTTCTGGGAAGTTGGGAGTCAGTACTGAGGCCAAGGGAAATAACAAACGGCGGATCGCATCACGGGCAGGAGTGGCCTGCAACAGTTCGCCGCCGCCGGCGCGGACAATCGGGTCCAGCACCACTGGCATACCCGGATACTCTGTCAGCACAGCGTGGATTGCTTTGGCCGACTCTGCATCAGCGACCAGACCGATCTTGACCGCTTGTACCGGCATGTCGGCCAGTACTGTTCTGGCCTGCTCGGCCAAAAAAGACGCTGGCATTGGTTGCACGGCATAAACATCGTGGGAGTCCTGCACCGTCAGGCAGGTCAATACCGTTGCGGCATGACAGCCCATGCTGGCCAATACCTCAATATCAGCCTGAACGCCTGCTCCGCCACTTGGGTCGTGGCCGGAAAATACCAGACAAGTAGGGATATCAAATCCTTCCGGCATAGCACTTCAAAGTATTGACTTTGGTCGAAATCAGACTGAATCTGCTGTGCCCTGATGTCGCAACTACAGCAAGATGTTTGAGCCGTAGAACAAGATCAGGGTAGCGCCTCGGCAGGTAATTTCATCCAACTGCCATAGCTGCAAACAAAATATTCACCGTCAGCGCATATTGCATCGCCGTCCGCGAATTCCTGACCATTCCATAAACACTTCGCCCCCTCATCCACCGTAACCGTATCGTCTTCTTCATTGCTGACAGGCGAATTGGGCAGGTTTTCATCGCGTGCCGCAACAATCGTTTTCTGACTGCTCATCAATACAAACCCCATGGAAAAAATGTAGCCGGCCTAGACAGGTCGGATATGCAGACAGGTTACCATGCTTCCTGACCAGAGGCCAAACCGGATTGCCTGCCGACTTGCTGCTCGTTATATTCTTTTGGCTGATTGTTCTTGCGGACCTCATGCGGTGTTATCGGGAAATCCGTTAGGCTGCTCTGCGCGAATGGGTCTGCACTCCGAATGCCTGATATAATCGTCTTTTTGATATGGTATCGGCAAGCTCTCATTTACTCTTTGAATGGCTTTGTCAGTGCCTCCTTAGTTTGTTTGTCGAAGTTTGATAAAATATGTCGCCACCATGAGCCAGATTAGCCAGATACAGATGATTTTTCAGCCGCTGGAGGATCGCATCCTGTTGCGGCTGAATACCACTGACTCCAGCAGCTTTCAGTTCTGGTTGACGCGCCGCTACCTGAAGCTGCTGTGGCCGGTGTTGATAAAAATGTTGGCCAGTGATCGACAGGTGACCGTGCATAAAACCGTGCAGGCCAAAAAAGAGGTTTTATCATTTCAGCATCAACAGGTTGCTCAAAAAATGGATTATTCTCAAAAATTTGAGGAACAGTCCCGGTCACAGCCGCTTGGCCCTGAGCCGATTCTGCTTTCCAGAGTTTCCGTAAAAAACAAGCCGGATGGCACGCGGATACTTTGCATACAGCCTGAACAGGGGCAGGGGATTGATCTGGCCATGGATCAGACTTTGCTGCACTCGATATGCAAGCTGTTGCAGGATGCCACGGGCAAAGCAGACTGGGGACTGGATCTTGATAAAAGTTTGATGACAGCCACAGCCAGTGAAGCTGTCTCTGATTCCAGGGCCCTGAATTAGGGATTGTTAGTATATGGTGTTTCCGTAGTATGGCGCAGATAGCTATCTGGCCCTGCATGGAAGGCACGATGACTTTGTTCCTGACATGGAGTTAAAAATTATAGCTAATATTTAATGACAAGCAACTGATCAAACAGTGCGATCAATAAAATCCAGGACGTTGTTTTTTATATTATATCCAAGTTCTCGCATGGTTGTTGTGTTGTCATGACACTGAGAGGTGGTCAGCTTTCTCAGGGAGTCCGAGTTTAGCGGGAAGCGCCGCCTGAAAAGGAAGCCATATATGTCACCCCAAAATGCCAGTATGCGCAATATAAAAATCGGAATCGAGAAAGGTAATGTTTTTCTTTTCAAGGCTTTGCAAACTCTTGAGTATATCTGGCCCGTCGAGTAATACATGTCATCAGATACAATGTATCGCTTGCCTTTTGCGATATCCGATAATGAGCTTAGATAAGCAACTCTTATTACGTCATCAACATGGACCATGGAACGCCTGTTCTTTATATTTTGTAATGGAGGGAACCACCCCGCTTTAATAGCTGCTATCATTCTGTCAAGATTTCCCTTGCTGCCAGGGCCATAAACCATGCTCAGACGCAGGCATACCGGATGAGCAACGTATTCTCCTGTGATCAGCGCCTCTTCCGAATGAAATTTTGATACCGCATACGGTGTTACCGGATTCGCTGGTGATGAGTCATCAAAACAGTCTTTGTCTGCGATCTCTCCAAATACCCCTACCGTGCTGAAAAGCACGAAAGATCTGACATTTTTTATTTTACACTGTTCCAGTAGCGACAGCGTTACGCGGTAGTTGATTCTGTCATATTCCTTGT
This sequence comes from Gammaproteobacteria bacterium, assembly GCA_022825085.1. Lineage (GTDB taxonomy): Bacteria > Pseudomonadota > Gammaproteobacteria > JAJDYQ01 > JAJDYQ01 > JAJDYQ01. The sequence goes on along the minus strand of JAJDYQ010000107.1, from coordinate 27,629 downwards.
CAGCAGTTGCGGATATTTCAGATGGCGCATGTGCCTTGCCAGCCAGATGAAAAAGTGTATCTATGTCGGTGAACAGATCGGAGGGAACAGTCAGATTCGATAGATCGATAGAATGATATTGATCCCAGCAACCGTCGGCCTTATCCCGTAAGCCGATGGCTATCACGTAACATCCTTTTTTTTTCAGGTGACCACAGAGATGGTTTCCAATGAAACCCGTTGCACCCGTTACAATTACCTTTCTCATCTATAGTCAGTTACATTGGTATCAACAAGCTGGCCTTTTTAGTGCTTATAAAGTTCAAGGTTGTCATTGTCCGATAAAAAGCGACGATAGTTTAACTTTAGAGTTTTCTTGATAATACTCCGAACCTTCATAAGGATACGAAGCACCCTCAACATCAAAGGTCCTATGATCGGACTTATCTGTTTCTCTTTCAACAGTGATCTGGTATTTAATCTTACACTTTTTAAACCATCCTTGGTGCTTATTCCTCCATATCTCATATCGGTAATTGTCTCGGGGATATAGCTGATCGTTTCTTTTAGTGTACCACGACAAAAAAAATCGTAGTCCGTGGCATAGTCGAAACTGTAATCGAACATTCCATAGCGCTCAAAATAGCGTCTATGAGTCATGGAGCTGGGATGTGGTATGGTGTGATAGAGATGAAACCAGGGAATCCATCTTTTGGTGAAATCCGTTCTAATTGTGAATATCAGTTCTTCGGAGTCCCGGTCTATTATTGTGCAATTACCATAGACGATGGAGGGGAACCGGTCGGCAATCGCCTGTTGCATCAGCGTTTCAATCGAGTTTTTATCTCGCAGCATATCATCTGAATTCAGATACATGATATACATGCCGGAAGAGAGTAAATAACCTTTGTTGAAGGCGTCTGTAATTCCTTTATCCGGTTCACTGATAAATTTATTGACGAGGCCATTGTACTCCTGGACAATGTCCAGTGTCCCATCGGTCGAGCCTCCGTCCACAACAATGTACTCTATATGCGGATATGTTTGATTCTTCACACTGTTGATACAGTGCCGAATGAATCTGGCAGAGTTCAAACATATCGTGACTATCGAAATGGTTGGGTTTTCTGAATGATTGCGCATAGAGAACAGTTGCCTTGCAAGAATAGGTACCACATTATAGTCCCAGATGCTAGGACTGCCGGATCAATACACCGCTTACTAATAGATTGTATTCAAATGGTCGGGGTGAGAGGATTCGAACCTCCGACCACCTGCACCCCATGCAGGTACGCTACCAGACTGCGCCACACCCCGGACAAGTAGCTATTGTAAAGGGAAATAACCTCGCTGTGAAGTTAAAGCCAGAAGAGGTGCTGAAGCTAATAAGGACTTGCCGGAAATCGGGCCGGAAGACAGGCTAAAAATCAGCGCTTGAGGATCTGCAGTACCTCTTCCAGTTCCATGCGAAGCTGGCGAATAATCTGCTGGCTCTGATTAACATCATCTTTGGCGTCTTCGCCGGAAAGCTTCTGTCTTGCGCCGCCGATCGTGAACCCCTGCTCGTACAATAAATTCCGAATTTGTCGAATCACAAGCACATCACGGCGTTGATAATATCGGCGATTACCGCGGCGTTTCACAGGCTTTAACTGTGGAAACTCCTGCTCCCAGTAACGTAAAACATGGGGTTTTACTGCACACAGATCACTCACTTCACCAATGGTAAAGTAACGCTTTCCCGGAATGGGTGGTAAATCACTTGTATCGCCTGGATCCAGCATATGCCTCTACTCTTGTTTTTAGTTTTTGTCCTGGACGGAAGGTCACTACACGGCGAGCGGTAATTGGAATTTCCTCCCCTGTTTTGGGATTACGCCCCGGACGCTGGTTTTTATCCCTTAAATCGAAATTACCGAAACCGGACAGCTTCACCTGACTGCCACTGGCCAGCGAACTGCGAATCTCCTCAAAAAAGCAATCCACAAGCTCCTTGGCCTCGCGCTTATTGAGGCCCAGCTCCTCGAACAGTTTATCTGCAATGTGTGCCTTGGTTAGTGCCATATTACCGTGCGGTTCAGTTTCTCAATATTGCATTAATTTTTTCGGCTAAGCTACTAATAATCTTACTAATAGCTGTCTCTACATCTTGATCCGTAAGAGTGCTGGAAGAATCCGAGAAAATCAAGCCCAGAGCTACACTTTTTCTCCCCGGCCCTATTTCCCGTCCTCGATAAATATCAAAAATCCACGATTTCTGTATGGCCTTGTCTTCTATTTGCTGGATGACTGCCAGAACTTCATCAGATGTGACGGCTTCGTCCACAATAATTGCCAGATCACGTCGAATACTTGGAAATCTGGATATTGGAGTAAACTGGCGGGGGGCCGCATCAAGCAGTGCGCTTCCCTTTATTTCAAATAAAATAACGGGGCCTTCGATCGACAGATTCTTTGCCGCTTCCGGGTGAAGGGCACCGAGCCAGCCCACCGGATTCTCATCATGATATATCTTCGCAGCTTGCCCTGGATGCAGCGCCGCATGTTTATCGGCTTTAAAGGCAAGGCGATGGTATGTTCGTGCGCGTGAAAACAGTGCCTCAATGTCACCTTTCACATCATAAAAATCAATCAAGCGGGAACCCGCAGACCAGTGTTCTCCGGCATAAGGCCCGCTGGCAATACCCGAAAACCATGATTGTTGATCAATCCCGTCAGGCGTCTCTATAAAGTTCAAGCCGGTTTCAAATAATCGAATTTGTCTTTGCTGTCGGTTCTGATTATGACGCAACGCGGTCAGTAGTCCGGTCCAGTGGCTGGTGCGCATTTGCGATAGCTCGCTGGACAGCGGATTACTCAAGTCAACAGCCGGCCTGTCCGGTGAAAGTATTTCCTGTAATTGGGGTTCAATAAAAGAATAAGTTATCGCCTCTTGCCACCCTCTTTCCACCATAACATTTTTCAGACTGTCCAGTGTGAGCTGGCACTCAGGTTGCGCCACCATGGTTTGCGGCACTTCAGGCAATGTCTGAGGTATATTGTCATAGCCATAAAGGCGTGCGATTTCCTCAATAAGATCAACTTCTATGTTCAGATCAAACCGATGTGATGGGGCAATCGCGGACCATTTACCATTTTCACCGGTGTAACTTATCTGCAGTCTGCTCAAATAAAGCTCAATCTGCTTTGTCGATAGTTCAACCCCAAGCAGTTTCTGGATTTTTTCGCTTGTTAGTGGTATCTCGTTCCTTATGAGCCAATCAGGCTGGCTGCTGACCTTCTTTACTGGCCCCGCCAGACCGCCGCATATCTCCAATAACAGCCCGGTTGCCCGCTCCATGGCTTTCATCTGAAGAGTGGAGTCAACGCCACGCTCAAAGCGATGTGATGAATCGGTGTACATGTCATGGCGGCGTGCCTTGCCGGTGATCGTCAGCGGATTGAAACAGGCAGCTTCAAGAAAGACATCCTGTGTTTGATCGCTGACAGCGGAATATTGACCTCCCATAATGCCGGCCATGGCCAGTGCCCGCGCTTCATCCGCGATGACCAGTACGTCATCATCCAGCTTGACCTCCCTGCCATCCAGCAGTGTCAGTGTTTCAAATGGCTGTGCCATCCTGATCTGGATGCTCCCTGTCAGCTTGTGCAGATCAAAGGCATGCATGGGTTGCCCTGACTCCAATAGAACATAGTTGGTAATGTCAACCACCGGACTGATCGTGCGCAGGCCGGCGCGTCTCAGCCTCTCCCGCATCCACACGGGGGTTTCTGCACAGGGGTTGATATCTTTTACAATTCGCCCTGCATATACAGGGCAATGCTCAGGCATGCTTAGCTCAATCGACAATGTATCTTCGATCAGAGCTTTGACACTCGGACTATGCCACTCTTGAAAATCCATGCCATTGATTGCAGCGACCTCGCGTGCAACGCCAAGCATTCCCAGGCAGTCACCACGATTTGGTGTCAAGTCCAGCTTGATAATCCGATCATCCAGACCCAGATAGTCGGCAACTGCAACGCCTGTCGGTGCCTCGGACGGTAAATCTACCACTCCGCCAATGCTGTCCGCCATGCCCAGTTCCGGTCCGGAGCACAACATGCCGAAAGACTCTATCCCTCGGATTTTGGTTTTTCTGATCGTTATGTCGCCCGGTAGTTTGGCGTTTATCCGAGCCAATGGTGCCTTCATCCCGACTCTTACATTGGCTGCACCACAAACGACTTGAAGCGATTCACTCTGACCGTCATTGATTCGGCAGACTGTCAGCCTTTCGGCATTCGGGTGAGGCTGAACATCCATGATTTTGCCAACTACCACACCGCTGAAATTTCCAGCGGCAGGTTGTACGCCACTAACCTCAAGGCCAGCAGTCGTAAGCTGGCTTACCAGTATGTCTGTATCAACCTCTGGGTCAATCCATTCGCGCAACCATTGTTCACTGACTTTCATCGTATGCCCAGGCTAGTTGAATTGACGCAGGAAACGTAAATCATTTTCAAAGAAAAGGCGTAAATCGTGGACTCCATAGCGCAGCATCGCCAGTCTTTCCACTCCCAGGCCAAAGGCATAGCCTGGCCATTCCTGCGGATCAATATGGACCTGCTTGAGCACATTCGGATGTACCATGCCGCAACCCAGCACTTCCAGCCAGCCGCTGTGACTACAGACCCTGCAACCCTCGCCGCCACAGATGACACACTGGATGTCAGCCTCGGCTGAGGGTTCGGTAAAAGGGAAATATGACGGACGGAAACGCAATTGCAAGTCGGCTTTTTCGAAAAAATAGCGCATAAATTCGACTAACGTACCCTTGAGGTCTGCAAAGCTGACTTTTTTATCAACAAACAAACCCTCGACCTGATGGAACATCGGAGTATGGGTCAGATCAGAATCACAACGATAAACCCGGCCCGGGGCGATAATGCGTAATGGCGGTTTGCTGGATTCCATGGCTCTTACCTGCACCGGCGAGGTATGGGTTCGCAGCAAATGATGTGCATCAAAGTAAAAGGTGTCATGCATGGTGCGTGCCGGATGATGTGGAGGGATATTCAATGCTTCAAAATTATGGAAGTCATCCTCAATTTCAGGGCCTTCTTCGACATGAAAACCCATGCTCTCAAACAAGCTGACAATCCGGCGTGTGGTTATGGTTACCGGATGCAGGCCACCTCCCGGTTGCCCTCTTCCCGGCAATGTGACATCAATGGTCTCGGTTGCCAGCCGATCCTCGGTCGCCAGTTTTTCCAGCTCTACCCGGCGTTGCTCCAGTCGTTGTTGAAAATCCCGTTTGGCTTTGTTGATGGCCTGTCCTGCTTTTGGTTTTTCTGTTGCGGGTAAATGGCCCAGAGACTTCAGATGCTCGGTAAGCTCACCTTTTTTGCCGAGGTAGCGGATACGCAATTTCTCCAGCCTGCCAATATCATCACATGCCTCCAGTGCATTTATCGCTTCCTGCAGTAGTTGCTCGACCTCATCCATTAAAAATCCGTCCTGTTTTAATCAGAAATATGTTTAAGGCTGAAAATAAAAAAGGGGGAGAGCATACGATAAGCCCTTCCCCCTGGAAATAAATCTATGCCCGGATATTCTCGAACAGAATGTTCAGAAAATCAGGCTGTGAGTCCCGTCTTTGCTTTCTCGGCCAATGCGGCAAAAGCGATTTTGTCTTCAGCCGCCAGCTCCGCCAGAACTTTGCGATCTACTTCAATGCCTGTTTTGTGCAGGCCATCCATTAAGCGGCTATATGATAAACCACACTCACGCGCTGCGGCATTGATGCGCACAATCCACAAGGAACGAAACTGACGTTTTTTCTGGCGGCGGTCGCGATAGGCATACTGTTCTGCCTTGATGACGGCTTGTTTGGCAACACGATATACACGGCTACGGGCACCATAATAGCCCTTTGCTTTCTTCAATACTTTCTTATGCTTTGTGTGTGCAACCACACCACGTTTTACTCTCGCCACGATGTTTCTCCTGATGGCAGCATCAGGCGTAGGGAAGCATCTGTTTTACCAGAGCTTCATCCGCCTTATGAATATAAGCAGTCTCACGCAGGTGGCGCATACGCTTGTTTGGCTTTTTCGTCAGAATATGACGACGATGCGACTGATTGCGCTTGAATCTGCCGGATGTAGTTCTCTTGAACCGCTTTGCGGCTCCGCTGTTAGTCTTGATCTTGGGCATAAGACATTCCTGAATAAAAACAAAAATTCTCAAGGGGAACCCTGATGATCTCAGAGTGTTCCCTGGATTACCGGCGAACCGGGATTACTTCTTGTGTGGACCAATCACCATAATCATTTGACGGCCTTCCATCTTGGGGTACTGCTCTACTTTGCCGTATTTCTGCAGGTCTTCTTCAATCCGGCCCAGTAATTTCGCCCCCAGTTCCTGATGAGCCATCTCCCGCCCGCGGAAACGCAGTGTCACTTTGGTTTTATCGCCATCGGAAAGAAAACGGATCAGGTTTTTTAATTTTACCTGATAATCTGCTTCCTCTGTGCCGGGCCGGAACTTTATTTCCTTTACCGTTGTTTGCTTCTGCTTTTTTCGGGCCTGTTGAGCTTTCTTGCTTCGCTCATATTTGAACTTGCCGAAGTCCATCACTCGGCAGACAGGCGGCTTCGCGTTCGGCACAATTTCCACCAGATCCAGACCGGCCTCTTCAGCGATTTTCAGGGCCTGCTGAATATCGACGATACCCATCTGATTTCCGTCAGCCTGAATCAGTCTGACCTCTGGGGCGGCAATGTCCCCATTCAGGCGGTTCTCTTTTGCTGCGATATTATAATCCTCCGAAAAAAATACACCAGACCGGAAGCGGGCAGAAGATCGGTTATGGGTGCCCGCCTGATACTATCAGGCCACACGATTTATACACGATCTCGACCGATGCCGGTCCAAGGCTCGAAATGCGACAATGGTGCCGATCCTACGGCTGATTTGTCCAAACCTCAAGCCAGATTAACATAAAGTCTTTGCGGTGACCATCACACACAGCTGGCCTTTGCGATTATACTACCGTACTCCATAAGATCGGACCGAAAATCAATCTGATTTTGGCCGGTGGCACCTTTGTTTTTCAGGTATATTAAATAGCTGGCTATCGTAATGACATGTCGCCGGTTTTCAGGGGGGTATTGAGGGTGTTGTCTGATCCACCATCCATGGCTGCGATCTTATTCATGATGTTTATGGGGTCTTTGATTATAACGCGCTATTTGTCGCGCCGCCAATCAAGACTGCGCATTCTGGATGAACCAAATGATCGATCCCTGCATACGATGCCGACACCTCGAACCGGAGGACTGGCCATTTATGTATCCATGCTATCGGGTGTTGTTTATAACTACTTCATGCATGGTCAGATGCCATTTCTGATGCTGTATGGCCTGCTGGCTACTGTGTTGATGATTGTTGCACTTGCGGACGATCTTTATGATTTGTCCGTTTTCATTCGGTTGGTTGCCCATGTGACAGTCGCTGCCTGTGTCGCATGGAAAGGCACACTCCTTTCTGCCATATCATTACCTGGAATTGAATGGGCACTTGCAGACTGGTTGTCCATTATGGTGACCGTCATATACATTGTCTGGATAATCAATTTATACAACTTCATGGATGGTATGGATGGATTTGCCGGCGGTATGGCTGTTATTGGTTTTGGTACTTATGCTGTTCTGGCTCATATGGAGAGCAACAGCTTACTGTTTTTTATGAGCCTCAGCCTGGCCGCGTCAAGCGCAGGATTTCTATACTACAATTTGCCGCCAGCGAAGATATTTATGGGTGACACCGGTTCCTGCCTGCTTGGTTTTTCGGTCGCCGTATTATCGCTGTATGCGCATAATGAGGATGTTATACCGATCTGGTTGTCTGCTGTTATTTTTTCTCCCTTCATTATTGACGCCTCCCTGACATTGATTAAGCGTATCTATCGGAGAAAAAAATTCTGGCGGGCACATAAAAGCCACTATTATCAGGCAATGGTTCGCTCTGGATGGGGGCATAGAAAGACCGTATTCGCCGAGTACATCATTATGCTTATCGTCTCTTTGTGCGCGATATTCATGGCTGATGCGGCAGTTTCTATCCAGATAGCTGTTTTTTCATTTTTATTCATAGCCTATGCGATGATTGTTTTTTTGATAGAAACCAGATTTATAAAGTATCTCAATACAGAGAAGGCACTTTGAAACCATATCCGGGAAAGCGTTTTGCGGTATTCCTGCATGATATTATGGCGGTGCCCCTATCATGGCTGGGCGCATACTGGCTGCGTTTTAATCTGGAGGCCATTCCGCAGACATACCTTTATCCGGGCCTTCAGATGCTTGTTCTGGTAGTGGGCATCCAGGGTTTTATGTTTTGGTACTTTGGTTTGCACCGGGGTGTCTGGCGTTATGCCTCAATTCCCGATCTGCTTCGAATCGGTCAATCAATCGTCATGGCTGCTCTACCGCTGGCGGTAATTATCTATTTACTGATGCCATCATCGAGCATTGTTCCACGATCAATTTTACCTATGTACAGTATCCTTTTGCTGGTATTGCTTGGGGGGCCACGCCTGATTTATCGGTGGAGCAAAGATTACAAACTGACGGACTCTCCTGAAAAGAAAGTGCTGATCATTGGAGCAGGAGATGCGGGTGAGCAGTTGGTCAGAGACCTGATCAGGTCCCACGACGGAGATTATGTGCCGGTGGGGTTCCTGGATGATGATGAAAGTAAGCATGGCAGGGAAATACATGGCCTGCGAGTGATTGATACGGTTACCAATATCCATCAGGTGGTCGCACAGAATAATATCGACCTGATCATCATTGCCATCCCATCCGCTTCTCATGCTGACATGAAGCATATTGTGGAGGCATGTGAGCATACCCTGCTGCCCTTTATTACCATGCCGAAAGTATCCGATGTCATATCTGGAAAAGTTACTGTCAATGATCTTCGAGAGGTTTCGATCGAGGATTTACTGGGACGTGATCCGGTATCGTTGGACTGGCAGTCTATTCGTGCCGGCATTGCGGGCAAAGCGGTATTTGTTACAGGGGGTGGAGGGTCTATCGGTTCTGAGCTCTGCCGTCAGATATGTCGCCTTGGGCCTCAGCGACTGCTTATTATCGATCATAATGAGTATAGCCTTTATCAAATAGAGCAGGAAATACGACATGATTATCCGGGCGTGAGTCTGGATATGCGGTTAATTAATGTCAGTGATTATCAGTCTGTCAGCCGGGCAATAAAGCAGTTTGCTCCAGATATTATTTTTCATGCGGCAGCTTATAAGCATGTGCCGATGCTGGAGGCACATATTCGTGAAGCTGTTTTGAATAATGTCATCGGCACAAAAAATACAATTCAATCAGCTATAGAAAACAATGTCAGCAATTTTGTTCTGATCTCTACTGATAAGGCAGTCAACCCGACGAGCATCATGGGGGCAACCAAGCGAATATCTGAAATCATGTGTCAGGCGTTTCCCGAGCAAGGCCGTACCCGATTTATAACGGTTCGGTTTGGTAATGTATTAAATTCTGCTGGAAGTGTTGTCCCCCTGTTCCGTAAGCAGATAGAGCGTGGCGGGCCCTTGACGGTGACGCACCCGGATATGACGCGATATTTTATGACGATACCTGAGGCCTGTCAGTTGATTCTACAGGCAAAAGCCATTGGAAGAGGAGGAGAGATATTTGTTCTGGATATGGGCGAGTCTGTAAAAATCAGTTATCTGGCAGAGCAGATGATCCTGTTATCCGGCAAAGAAGTCGGCAAGGAAATTGAGATTATATACACGGGGTTGCGCCCTGGAGAAAAACTTTATGAGGAGTTGTTCTACTCCAGCGAGGTCCTGGATCCGACAAGCCACCATAAAATCAGACTTGTGCGCAGCGGAGAACAGGTCCATGCAGATATAAGCGATGCCTTAAATGCACTTGAGCAAGCCTGTTGTTCATACGAGGAAGCCCGGATTGCTGAAATAATCAGCGATCTTGTTCCTGAGTACCAGCGCGACATAACATCATGACACAGCCGATCATCAAAAAAGCTGTTTTTCCCGTGGGTGGGCTAGGCACTCGCTTTCTGCCGGCAACCAAGGCTGTTGCCAAGGAGATGCTGCCCATAGTGGACAAGCCGTTAATCCAGTATGCGGTTGAAGAAGCTGTGGAAGCGGGTTGTGACCATATGGTTTTTGTAACCGGACGAACCAAAAAATCCATTGAGGACCACTTTGATGCTGCCGTGGAGTTGGAGACCGAGCTGGAGTCTCGACAAAAGGCCGGTCTGCTTGAGATTGTCCGTAACATTATTCCACCGCATGTCAGTTGCAGTTTCATTCGGCAATCTCATCCGCTTGGTTTAGGCCATGCGGTATTATGTGCCAGACCGGTTGTTAGCAATGAGTCCTTTGCAGTCATTCTACCGGATGATATGGTTGATCATGAAACAGGCTGTCTGGGGCAGATGGTTGATGTACAAAAGCAGACCGGCGGCAGCGTTATCGCCGTGGATGAGGTGCCCGATGAAGACATCGCTGCCTATGGAGTGGTCAGTGTTGATGATGACAAGAGCAGCCCTGCGCGCGTGAGGCATATGGTTGAGAAGCCGTGCCGAACAGAAGCGCCATCCCGTCTGGCCGTTATTGGTCGCTATATTCTGCAGCCTGAGATATTCCCTATTTTGGCAAAGGTCGGGCGAGATGCCGATGGAGAGAACCAGTTGACTGATGCCATAGCGATTCTGGCGCGACAGCAGGATGTTTATGCTTTTCGCTTTCACGGAACCCGATATGATTGTGGTTCAAAGCTGGGTTTCCTGAAGGCGACGGTTCAGTATGCAATGAAGCACCCGGATCTGGCTGACGGATTCAGGAAATACCTCAATGAGCTATAAGCCAGGATGGCTGATAAAAAAGGCCGCGTAAAGCGGCCTTTTTTAGTTGAATGGCTCCCCCGGCCGGGCTCGAACCAGCGACCCAATGATTAACAGTCATTTGCTCTACCAACTGAGCTACAGGGGATTGGCAAGGGCGCATACCCTACTGCAACATGGCAACTTTTGCAATATGTTTCGAGACTGGTACATGCCCGAACATATTTTTTACTCACTCAGGTCAATATTGCCGATATTCTTTCCATTGCAGACTGCAGGCTTTCCATGCTGGTTGCGAAGGATACACGAAAACTGCCTGAAGAGCCAAAGGCACTGCCTGGAACGATGGCGACGCCGCCTTCATTAATCAGAAAAGAAGCCAGCTCAAGATCATTGCTGATACCGGGCTTATTTGCTATTGCCTCGCTGGCATTGGGGAAGGCATAAAAAGTACCGTCGCCGGCCAGACAGGATATTCCTGGAATCTGGTTAAACAGATCAACGACATAATCGTGACGTTTCTTAAATTCAGCAACCATGCTGGTGACGCACGACTGACTGCCGTTCAGAGCTGCCACAGATGCAGCCTGAGAAATTGAAGCTGGATTGGATGTACTTTGCGATTGTATCTTTTTCATCGCCTTAATAACCTCAGCAGGCCCGCCCGCATAGCCGATGCGCCAGCCTGTCATGGCATATGCTTTGGAGACGCCATTCAGCACCATGATACGGTCTGACAGGTCGGGACAGGTCATGGCGATATTGCAGAAAGGCTGCTCACCCCAGATAATATGTTCATATATATCATCTGTTATGATGAACACCTGCGGATAGTGGCGCAAAACCTCGCCCAGCGCTTCCAGTTCCGCACGGCTATAGGCGACACCCGTCGGGTTGGACGGACTATTGATGACAAAAAGCCGGGTTTTATCCGTGATAACCGAGTCCAGTTGCTCCGGCGTGATCTTGAAATGCTGCTCCATCCCTGCCTCTATAATGACAGGTATGCCATTTGCCAGTAGTACTATATCCGGATAGGAAACCCAGTAAGGGGCCGGGATAACAACCTCGTCGCCGGGGTTGATAATCGCCTGACACAGATTGTAAAAGCCATGCTTGGCACCACACGAAACCAGGATCTGATCTTCCGTAAATTCGAGGTTGTTATCACGTCTGAACTTATCGATGATGGCGGATTTTAATTCTGTCGTGCCGTCAACAGCGGTATATTTGGTAAATCCGGACTGTATCGCCTCAGCGGCGGCTGACTTGATGTGCGCGGGGGTGTCAAAATCCGGCTCTCCGGCCCCGAGGCTTATGACATCCTTTCCCTGGGCGCGGAGCTCGGCAGCCTGGGCGGTGATTGCCAGGGTTGGTGAGGGCCTGACCTTTTGAACGCGATTTGAAAGTGCTCTGGACAATGTATGCTACCTTAAAATGTTTGTTTGGATACGGCTGAAAAGCAAATACCTATCATACTGGAATTCTGACTGGATAACAAAGCGATAAAACCCGAATATGCCTGAACATAAAACAGAGCAGAAGGAATTTTCCCTGCGTAGTGAATTTCAACCGGCAGGTGATCAACCTGGTGCCATTGATGCACTGGTTGAGGGGCTGGAAAGCGGTCTTGCCCACCAAACGTTATTGGGTGTGACAGGGTCTGGCAAGACTTTCACGGTGGCCAATGTCATTCAGCGTGTGCGGCGCCCGGCTATTGTGCTGGCACCCAATAAAACTCTGGCTGCCCAGTTATACGGTGAGATGAAGGAATTTTTCCCGGATAACCGGGTTGAGTATTTTGTTTCCTACTATGATTACTACCAGCCAGAGGCCTATATACCTTCAAGTGACATCTACATAGAAAAAGACAGTGCCATAAATGAACATATTGAACAGATGCGATTGTCGGCGACCCGGGTATTGCTGGAGCGCTCGGATGCCATCATTGTCGCATCGGTTTCCGCCATATATGGTTTGGGTGACCCACAGGCCTACCTCAGTATGGTTTTGCATCTGGCCCGGGGGCATGAAATCAGCCAGCGGGAAATTTTACGCCGACTGGCTGCTCTGCAATATGAACGGAATGATATTGAGCTGCATCGCGGTACCTTTCGGGTGCGTGGTGATGTGATTGATATTTTTCCGGCGGAGTCGGAACAGGAAGCCGTTCGGGTCGAGCTGTTTGATGATGAAATTGAGAGCCTGAGCTGGTTTGATCCTCTGACTGGTCATGTACAGAGAGCCGTACCGCGCCTGACTATTTATCCGACCAGCCACTATGTCACTCCACGGGACCGAGTTATCAACGCCATCGAAAAAATTCGGGAGGAACTCAAAGAGCGTCTGGAACAACTCCACACGATGGACAAGCTGGTTGAGGCGCAGCGGCTGCAGCAACGCACACATTACGATATGGAAATGCTGCAAGAGCTCGGACACTGCAAGGGAATTGAAAACTACTCGCGTTTGCTGACCGGCAGGGCACCCGGTGAACCACCGCCCACCCTGCTTGACTACCTTCCCGGCAATGCGATCATGATTATTGACGAAAGTCACGTCACGGTACCCCAGATAGGCGGGATGTATCGAGGTGACCGCTCCCGAAAAGAAAATCTGGTGGAATACGGGTTTCGGTTACCTTCCGCCTTGGACAATCGGCCTCTGAAGTTTGAAGAGTTTGCAGCACGATCACCTCAAACGATTTATGTATCAGCGACCCCTGGGCCTTATGAACTGAAAAAGAATCCTGACGTGGTAGAGCAGGTTGTCAGACCTACCGGGCTGGTTGACCCACAGGTCGATATCCGGCCTGCTGTGACTCAGGTCGATGATGTGATGTCCGAAATTCGTCTCCGTGTAAAAGCGAATGAGCGTGTATTGATTACAACTCTGACCAAGCGTATGGCAGAGGATTTGACAGAGTATTTGAACGAACACGGGATACGTGTGCGTTATCTGCACTCCGATATTGATACCGTGGAGCGGGTGGAGATTATCCGGGACTTGAGAGCCGGTGAGTTTGATGTGCTGGTAGGTATCAACCTGCTGCGCGAGGGCCTGGATATGCCGGAGGTTTCGTTAGTGGCGATTCTTGATGCCGATAAGGAGGGCTTTCTGAGGTCGGAGGGATCGCTTATTCAGACCATCGGGCGAACCGCACGTAATATAAACGGCAAGGCGATTTTATATGCCGACAGAATCACCGGTTCCATGCAAAGAGCGATTGATGAAACCGGGCGACGCCGGGCAAAGCAGATTGCACACAATGAAAAACACGGCATTACACCACAATCCGTCCAAAGAAAGATCAGCGACATTATGGAAGCGGTCCCCGGCAGAGACTCCGGATATGCGAGGAAAAAATCCAGAGGATTAAAAGCAGCCGAGACAAAGCAAAGCTACTCTGGCATGTCGCCCGGCCAACTGGCCAGACAGATCAGGCAACTGGAGCAGAAGATGTATCAACACGCCCGCAACCTTGAATTTGAGCAGGCGGCCGCCATCAGGGACCAGATCAATGACATTAACGAAAACTTTGTAGGCACCCATGAAAATGCTGATTAGATCGGAATCATTGGTGATGCCGGAGATATATCCCTAAAGCACAGCAACCGATTCATTTTGGTGCGAAGAGCAGTCTTTTCATGCCGGATGTGTGTCGGATGATCTGTTGAGACTTCTCCCCTGATTTGGGATTGACAACGGGTATATGTGCTGGTATGATCGCGCACTTGTTTTCAAGCTTCAGGCGCGTAGCTCAGCTGGTTAGAGCACCACCTTGACATGGTGGGGGTCGTTGGTTCGAGTCCAATCGTGCCTACCAATCCCATACTCACGCGGCCTCACGTAAGGGTCGCCACTGAAAAGGACAACATAATGCCAAACATCACTCTGCCGGATGGCAGCCAACGTCAATTTGATCATCCGGTAACGGTCATGCAGGTGGCCCGGGATATTGGTTCGGGTCTCGCCGGAGCAGCCCTGGCGGGCAAGGTCGATAACAGGATGGTGGATACATCTTACCTTATCACGGAGGATGCCGAATTATCGATCATTACTGCCAAAAATGCGGAAGCACTTGAGCTGATTCGCCACGATGCGGCGCATGTCATGGCCCAAGCCGTTCAGGAACTGTATCCCGGTACCCAGGTTACCATAGGTCCTGCGATAGAAAATGGCTTTTACTACGACTTTGCGCGTGAACAGCCGTTCACTCCGGATGATTTGCAGAAGATAGAAGCCAGGATGAATGAAATCGTGGGCCGTAATCTGCCGATAGAACGGGAAGAATGGAGCCGTGATCAGGCGATCGGGACATTTCAGAAAATTGGTGAGGAGTACAAAGTCCAGATCATTAAAGCGATACCGGCTGGAGAGACGATATCGATATATCGTCAGGGCGACTGGTTTGATGTTTGCCGTGGCCCCCACCTTCCAAGCACAGGCAAACTACCGAAAGCCTACAAGCTGATGAAGATTGCCGGGGCCTACTGGCGCGGTGACTCCAATAATGAAATGCTGCAACGCATTTACGGCACCGCCTGGGCAGACAAAAAACAGCTCAAGCAGCATCTGCACCAGATGGAAGAAGCAGAAAAGCGTGATCACCGTAGAATTGGCAGGCAGCAAAACCTTTTCCACATGCAGGAAGAGGCGCCGGGCATGGTTTTCTGGCATGACAAGGGCTGGACAATCTATAAAACCATTGAAAACTATATGCGGCAGAAGCTGCACACCCATGGTTACAAAGAGATCAACACTCCACAGATAATTGACTACTCGCTGTGGGAAAAATCGGGGCATGCCTCCAAGTTTGGTGATGACATGTTTGCCGTCAAATCGGAAGACAGAAACTTCGCCATCAAGCCCATGAACTGCCCGTGTCATATACAGGTGTTCAATCAGGGACTAAAAAGCTACCGTGATTTACCACTGCGGCTTGCAGAATTTGGTTCATGCCACCGTAATGAGCTTTCGGGCGCATTACACGGTCTGATGCGTGTGCGCGGCTTTACTCAGGATGACGCCCATATTTTTTGTACTGAGCAACAGATCCAGCCAGAAGTTTCACGCTTTATAGACTTTCTGCACGAAGTATATCTTGACTTTGGTTTTGAGGAGATAATTTACCGGCTTTCCACGCGCCCGGAACAACGGGTAGGCAGCGATGCAGACTGGGACAGGGCAGAAAAGGCGCTGGCCGATGCGCTGGACCACCATGGGCTGCCTTGGGAAGAACTATCGGGAGAGGGTGCTTTTTACGGTCCGAAAATCGAGTTTTCCATGAAAGACTGCATAGGTCGAGTCTGGCAATGTGGCACGATGCAGGTCGATTTTTCGATGCCCGGACGGCTGGATGCGCATTATATCGATGAAAACAGTGAAAAGCAGGTGCCCGTCATGTTGCACAGAGCGATTCTGGGATCTTTTGAGCGCTTCATAGGGATACTCATAGAACATTATGCAGGCTCACTGCCTGTCTGGCTATCGCCTGTACAGGTTACCGTCATCAATATCACGAGCAAACACGAAGAGTATGCCAGACAGGTTCAGGCAATGCTTGTCGAGCGAGGCATAAGGGCCGAGGCTGACCTCAGAAATGAAAAGATCGGACTAAAAATACGCGAGCTCAGTATGCAGCGCATCCCCTTTCAGTTAATAGCAGGTGACAGAGAAATGGAGCAGAAAACCGTATCTGTGCGCACAAGAAATGGCACAGACATGGGCAGCATGCCGATTGAAGTGTTTATCGAAAGGCTTGTACAGGAAGTTGATAGCCATGGTCGCACCAAAATAGAGGAGCAAATTCAGTGAAAAAAGCATTAATTACAGGCGTCACCGGCCAGGACGGTTCCTATCTTGCCGAATTTCTGCTGGATAAGGGATATGAGGTGCATGGAGTCAAGCGCCGCTTCTCCTCCTTTAATACCGAGAGAATAAATCATATTTATCAGGATAAGCATGAACGAAACCAACATTTCTTTCTGCATTACGGTGATTTGACAGACAGTATAAATACTCTCAGGATCATCGAAAAAGTCCAGCCTGATGAAATATATAATCTGGCCTCGCAATCCCATGTGGGAATAAGTTTTGAAATACCTGAATACACTGCCAATATGGTTGGCCTCGGTGCTCTACGAATTCTGGAGGCTGTTCATACTCTTGGCCTGTCAAACAAGGTGCGCTATTATCAGGCATCAACATCCGAGCTTTATGGTCTTGTTCAAGAGATTCCACAGAAAGAAACCACCCCGTTTTACCCGCGAAGCCCGTATGCGGTTGCCAAGCTGTATGCCTACTGGATAACGATCAATTACAGAGAGGCATACGGAATTTTTGCCTGTAACGGGATTTTGTTTAATCATGAATCACCAAGGCGCGGTGAAACGTTTGTTACCCGTAAAATTACACGTGATTTATCCAGGGTGGCGCAGGGCCTGCAAAAATGTCTTTGCCTGGGGCAGTTGGATGCGCTGAGAGACTGGGGCCATGCCAAAGACTATGTGCGTACACAATGGATGATGCTTCAACAGGAACAGCCAAAGGACCTTGTTATTGCGACGGGCAAGCAGATGACCGTAAGAGATTTTGTGTGTATGTCAGCCTCCATGTTAGGCATTACACTGCGTTTCGAGGGAGAGGGGACGGATGAAGTTGGTATCGTTGAGCATATTACAGGAGATGATGCCCCGGCGCTGTCGATTGGTGATCAAATAGTATTGATTGATTCGCAATATTTTCGTCCTGCTGAGGTAAATACGCTGCTTGGTGACGCCACCAAAGCCAGAGATGAGTTGGGCTGGGTTCCGGAAATTACCGTTGAAGAAATGTGCAAAGAGATGATAGCCAGAGATATTAAAGATGCCAGAAATCACGCCTTGCTGGAAAAGCCTGCTTAGTAAGCAACACTCTCAACTGCCTGCGACTAACGACTCTTTATGACAGATAAAACCATTTTTGTTGCCGGTCATCGAGGGATGGCAGGAGCGGCCATTGTCAGACAACTGAAAGAGAGAGGATATGAAAATATTATCACAGCCTCACGTCAGGAATGTGATCTGACCAGTCAGGCTCAGGTATCGGCTTTTTTTCAGAAACATAAAATTGACGACATCTATGTGGCCGCTGCAAAAGTAGGTGGCATACAAGCAAACAACACCTGTCCCGCGGAGTTTATCTATCAGAACATGATGATTGAGGCGAATATTATACATGCTGCACACTTTAGCGACGTGAATAATATTCTTTTTCTGGGTTCCTCATGTATTTATCCGCGTTGTGCCGAGCAACCAATGCGCGAAGATGCGCTCCTGACCGGTCCACTTGAACCGACCAATGAGCCATATGCGATTGCAAAAATTGCAGGCATTAAACTATGCGAAAGCTACAATCGCCAATATCAGCGTAACTATCGTAGTGTAATGCCGACCAATCTTTACGGGCCGGGTGACAACTTTCATGCGGAAAACTCCCATGTCATACCTGGTTTATTGAGGCGATTCCACGATGCTGTAACTGAAGGACATGATGAAATCGTCATCTGGGGGAGCGGCAGGCCCAGGCGGGAATTTCTGCATGTAGATGACATGGCGGCAGCCAGTATATTTGTCATGGAACTGGAGCCGGCAATCTACCAATCGAAGACGCAGCCGATGCTATCGCATATAAACGTAGGCAGCGGAGTTGACTGCACCATAAGAGAACTGGCCGAAACCGTTGCAAAAGTGACCGGATTTGATGGGCAGCTTGTTTTTGATGACAGCAAGCCCGATGGGTCACCTCGCAAACTAATGGAAGTATCCAAATTGAAGTCACTGGGCTGGCAGTCATCCATCCCGCTGGAAAGCGGTTTGCAACAAACCTACCAATGGTATCTTTCCAGTCTGGACAATATTCGCTTTTAGGCAGCGCAATCGGTACCGACCCATGCCATTAGTCTGCTGCGCTGACTCGGACAAATGGAGTAGATATGTGCATTAATTTCACACGCGATGCCCTTATCTCTGATACTATCCCTCAATACAGTCATTATTTAGGAGAAGGAAGATGGGTTTTGGTGGTATTGGCCCCGGTTCAATCATATTGATCCTGTTGATTGTGATTCTACTGTTTGGCACCAAAAAATTACGCAATGTTGGCACAGATTTGGGTGGTGCGATCAAAAATTTCAAGAAATCGCTGAAGGAAGGTGAAGATCAGCCTTCGGCGGATTCCCTTGAAAGCATGGCGGACAGCAGATTCGACGAGGAAAAAGTGTCTGAAAAGAAAGAGCAGGCCTAGCGACTCAGGTTGCGGACGACCTTGCCGATACGGCAGCGTTCCGGCCTCGCGATCCAGTCCCGCCCATGTTTGACTTCGGTTTCTGGGAAATCATCATGATTCTGCTGGTTGGCCTCATTGTGGTTGGCCCGGAGCGTCTGCCCGGTCTTGCCCGCACGGTTGGCCTGTGGGTCGGCAGAGTCAGGCGCTTTGTGACCGATGCAAAATCGGAGATTGACAAGGAACTGGCGGCTGAAGAACTAAAAAAAGTGCTCGACAAACAAAATGCCATGGACGACATCTATGAAATTGTTGAAGAGACCAGACAGGTTGCCGGGCAAGTCAAACAGAACCTGAGCAATGGCATCAAGGCTGGCAATCTATCGGAGACCGGCCCAGACCTATCCGATGGCAGGGATGAAAGAGCCCCCTCGAAGCCTGCCTCTCAGGGACATATTGAGCCATGAGTCAGTCTGAGGACGATGCCGGTTTGCCGGATACCGAAGCGGGATTTATCTCCCACCTGATTGAACTACGTGACCGCCTGCTGCGCATTGTCATCTTTCTGGCATTGATTTTTGCGGTGATATTTCCCTTTGCCAACGATGTCTATAATTTTCTGGCCACCCCTTTGCTGGCGCACATGCCGCAGGGTTCCAGCATGATCGCCGTCGAAGTAGTATCCCCCTTTCTGACGCCTTTGAAGATGGCCATGTACGCCTCGCTTATGCTGGGCATGCCCTACCTGCTCTACCAGATATGGGCCTTTGTGGCGCCCGGCCTTTACCACAAGGAAAAGCGCCTGGCGGTACCACTGCTCATCTCAAGCGTGGTACTGTTTTATGCTGGCGTAGCTTTTGCTTATTTCGTTGTTTTCCCTCTGGTATTTGGTTTTCTGATCAATGTTGCTCCAGAGGGCGTTGCTGTAATGACCGACATAAACAAATACCTTGATTTTGTGCTGGCGCTGTTTTTCGCCTTTGGGCTGGCATTTGAGGTGCCGGTGGCAACCATTATTTTAATTGCCATGGGTATTACAACCGCCGAATCGCTTACCAAAAAGCGTCCCTACATCATCGTCAGCGCCTTTGTTGTCGGCATGTTACTGACCCCGCCGGATGTTATCTCACAGATCATGCTGGCACTACCGATGTGGCTGCTGTTTGAGGGTGGCATCATCATGTCGCATATTTTAATCAAGCCGGCGAATGACAACGGGCATAATGAGCAAGCGGATGCCGACGAAAGCGTCAGAACATCTCAAGGCGGGAATCAATCTGCCACTGCGGCGGCAGCGCCGCCAAAGGGGTACAGCACCGCCGCCTATCCGGATGACTACAGACCACTGTCCCAGGAAGAAATGGAAAGCGAGCTGGACAAAGCCTCTGAATGGGACAGCGACGCTGGAGATCGCCCCCCTCCAGCAGAACTGAGTGGCAACTGACCTGAAAAGTTACTGTCAGAAGATGACGGTGAAGGGAAAATCCCGCTGAAAATGCTTCGGAGCTACCGGCAAACTACTGATATAACCCTGGTGGATAACAAAATGACGATAAAAATAAACAGCTTCCCTGCTTTCCCGTTTTTGGTGCTGCTGATCATTGTGGCGCACACCCCCGTCAGTGCCTCGGTGCCGCTGGACAACCAACTGCAAAACCATCCTTCACCGTATCTTGCCCTGCACGGCAACGACCCGATTGCCTGGCAGGACTGGTCTGAACAGGTCGTCAAACATGCAAAACAGGAAAGTAAACTTATCTTTATATCGAGCGGCTACTTTTCCTGCCACTGGTGTCACGTCATGCAGCGTGAAAGCTTTTCCGAGCGGCATCTGGCAGAACAACTCGATAAGCTGGCCATTGCCGTAAAAATTGATCGTGAACTACAACCAGCCCTGGATGCCTGGTTGATTGATTTTACCGAGCGCACGACAGGGCACGCCGGCTGGCCTCTGAATGTCTTCCTCACTCCCGATGGCTACCCACTGGTTGGCATGACCTATTTACCACAAGAAAACTTCCTCAATGTAATCACCCGGCTTCAGCAACGCTGGGCCGAGGATGAAGACGGGCTGCGGGAGATTGCCATAAACGCCTTTAATGCCATGAAGCCTGAGCAGCAAACCTATTCGACACAGTTGCCGCAAACCGGTATGGACGCGCTTTTGATGAGGGCGCAGATTCAGCAGGCCCTGTCCCGGGCCGACAATATCTCAGGCGGTTTTGGTGACCAGAACAAATTTCCCATGACCCCGATCCTGCTTTCCCTGCTGGAAAGCCAGCGGCGATTCCCGAATGAAGAGATGGCCGGTTTTTTGACACTGACGTTCGATCAAATGGCCAATCTTGGACTGCGCGACCACATTGGAGGAGGTTTTTACCGCTATACCGTTGATCCGTCATGGGACATACCACACTTCGAGAAAATGCTGTATGACAACGCCATGCTGAGCAAGGCATATTTACAGGCGGCCGATATTCTGGATCGACCTCATTATCGTGATACAGCCTATGAAACACTGGACTTTCTGATTCGTGAAATGCAATCGGATAATGGTGGCTTCCATGCCAGCCTGTCTGCGGTTGATGACAAAGGTATTGAAGGAGGGTACTACCTATGGCAGCTCAGCGAACTTGAAACCCTGTTGACTGGGGACGAACTTACTGTTGCCGGTCAGATCTGGGGTGTACGGGGGGCACCCTACCTGGAGGCCGGTCACCACCTGAAGCAGGTGGCCAGCCCTGCTGAGATCTCAAATGAAACAGGGCTGCAACCCGCTGAAGTGAAAAAACGGCTGACATCGGCCCAACAAAAGCTGCTCAAAGTACGCCAGAATCGCATATTACCGATTGACACCAAAGTGCTGGCGGCCTGGAACGGCCTGATGCTGGAAAGCCTGAGTATGGCAGCCGGACAGGACAGCCGGTATCGCCCATATGCTGCCAGACTTTACCGACTGCTTGCCGAACAGCTATGGGATGGTGAGCAATTATGGCGTTTCATACATAACGGCAAACCGGCCGGTCGGGTCAGCCTGCAAGACTACGCCTATGTCGCTGCCGGCATGGTGGCCTGGGCGGAAGCTTCCGGGGATGATATCGCATGGGAAACAGCAAACCGGATTGCTACAGCGGCGCTGCAACGATTCCACAATAAACATGGCTGGCAACTATCTGAAAAACTGATCATTCCTTATGATGCCCGTGAATTGATACTGGCAGAAGGAGCCATGCCATCCCCGTCGGCGACCCTGCTGCGCAGCTTGATCAGGATTGCGCGGCACCGTAAAGATGGGCGACAGATTTCCAGGCTGGCGCGGATGACAGACATTGAAAACAGTGTCCTGATTACTGCTCCGCTGTGGTACGGCACCCACCTCAATCTCATATCTGAAACGATTGAGGCCATGAATCCATAACCCCATCCCGATAAGCGCCTCATAACAACCTCCTCCATGCGGCTTATCTGACTCAGGATATGAGCAACCTTCCCACAGTGAAGCAACTACGCTACCTGATAGCCCTGGAAAAGCATGGGCATTTTGGCCGAGCTGCCGAAGCCTGTTACGTCAGCCAGTCCGCCTTTAGCGTCGCCATTCAGGCGCTTGAATCAATCCTGGATGTCAAACTGGTTGATCGAACGAACCGCTCGGTAATATTTACCACGATAGGCCGCCAGATTGTAGCGCAGGCGCACCAGTGTCTGCTCGACATGGAAAGTCTGGTGGATATTGCCAGAGAACAGCGCGAACCACTATCCGGCGAACTGCGCTTTGGGACGATACCGACCATTGCGCCATTCATGCTACCGGCAATCCTGCCCGATATCCGTCAGCAATTTCCCCGATTGGACCTGTATATCCGTGAAGAACAGACCCGACGACTTTATGAAGAACTCATGCACGGTGGTCTTGATCTCATTCTGATTGCCCTGCCCTATGAATTGAAAGGCGTGCGGACCATGCCTTTGTTTAAGGACCATTTTCTGCTCGCGGTGCATAAGAAAACCCGCTTACTGGACACTTCCGGCGAAATTCGTATCAACCGACTCCGGCAGGGAGACATATTGCTGCTGGAAGAAGGCCACTGCCTGAGAGACCACATCCTTGCGGCGCTGCGTCTGCACAATCGGGACAAACTCAATAAATTTGCAGCCACCAGCCTGCATACACTGATACAGATGGTGGACAGCGACCTGGGCATCAGCTTTGTGCCGGAGATGGCGCGGGACTCCTCACTCATCAGAGGCACCGATGTCGAGTTTTATCCGATGAACAAAGCCTACGTGCGTAAAATTGCCCTTGTCTGGCGTGCCAGCAGTGCCCGGCGGGACGAATTTACCCGCCTGGGTCAGATCATGAAGGAAAAAATGCTCAATCAGGCGGCCGGTCACACAACCATTCCGGCCAGATGCCAGCAGCAAACTGTCGCCTGATTCCGGGATGGAAACGGCATCACTGATCGGCGCACATTGGAAAGCCCAGCGCCTGTCGGGTATCGTAATAAGCCTGAGCGACGGCCCGGGACAATGTGCGCACCCGCAGGACATAACGCTGGCGCTCGGTAACCGAGACAGCGTGACGCGCATCCAACAGATTAAACGTATGCGAAGCCCTCAGGATCTGCTCATAGGCAGGCAGGGCCAGGCCGGCCTCAATTAACCGGCTGCTTTCCTTTTCACACTGATCAAACAGGGCAAACAAAAAGTCCACATCGGCATGCTCAAAATTATAAGCTGACTGCTCCACCTCGTTTTGATGGAAAACATCGCCATAAGTAACCGGCCTTTCGGGGTGGTCGCTCCAGACCAGATCATAGACACTTTCAACCCCCTGCAAATACATTGCGATACGCTCCAGACCATAGGTAATCTCCCCGGTCACCGGCCTGCAATCCAGGCCACCGACCTGCTGAAAATAAGTAAACTGAGTGATCTCCATACCATTCAGCCAGACCTCCCAGCCCAGCCCCCAGGCCCCGAGCGTGGGAGACTCCCAGTTATCCTCGACGAATCGTATATCATGTACAAGGGGATCAATGCCCAGTATTTTCAGTGAATCCAGATACAGATCCTGAATATTCAAAGGTGATGGCTTGAGGGCCACCTGAAACTGATAATAATGTTGCAGTCGATTAGGATTCTTGCCATAACGCCCGTCGGTCGGACGACGTGCAGGCTGCACATGGGCCGCACTCCATGGTTCCGGGCCGATCGAACGCAAAAAAGTTGCCACATGAAACGTGCCGGCACCCACCTCCATATCATAAGGCTGCAAAATGACACAGCCCTTGCCGGCCCAATACTGCTGTAGCCTCAGAACAAGGTCCTGGAATATACCGGAGTTAGCCATAATCTCAGTTAAAACTTAAAACACTGGAGTATAACGACACAAGCCGACTTAATACGATAAAATGACGCAGCTATTGCTTTTTAATACCGTTTTGAACCATGCCGGACCGGACAATCTCTGCACAATGCCGGGTCATCGCCCTGACTTCAGGCGACATACTACTGATGCTGTCCGGGAATATGCGGTCGGACCGGATGCCACAAAACCGGTATATCTAATGGTAATCCACCAAACCAATATTTGCCGGCTACCCATACAGGAATGCGGCAATGCTATCGAAACTGTTATCGAGGCAGGTTACCCGGCATGAGTACCGGTCGCCAGTCTGAAACAAATGAATTGAACAGAGGTCAACCAGTCATCTGGGTTGGCACAGGCGTTGACCTGATACTGTCTGTTCTAAAAATTGTTACCGGTATTATTGGTAACTCAGCGGCCCTGCTGGCGGATGGCATTCACTCACTTTCCGATCTTGCCAGCGATGCGCTGGTTCTGATAGCGGCGCACCATGGTGCACAACCTGCCGATGAGCAACATCCATACGGACATGAACGCATAGAGACCATCGCCACAGTGATACTGGGGCTTATGCTTATTGCGGTAGCAGTGGGCATTGCGTGGGATGCGTTTGGCCGGATGCTACAGACCGCAACGCCGCTGTCGCCTCCCGAAATATGGGCCATAATGGTTGCTGCCCTGTCACTGATCGTCAAGGAATGGCTTTACCACTATACCGTGGCGGTCGCCCGCAAAATTCATTCCAGACTATTGGAGGCCAATGCCTGGCACCATCGCTCGGATGCCATCTCCTCATTGGTGGTTCTGGTGGGCATAGCGGGTGCCATGGCGGGCCTGCCCGTTTTGGATGCGGTAGCTGCCTTTATGGTAGCACTGATGATAGCCCATATTGCCTGGGGACTGATGAGCAACAGTGCCAGAGAACTGATTGATACTGCCGTTGACGACGAAACCCGGCAACGGATCGCCGCCCTGATAGCACAGACGGACGGTGTTGTCAGCCTGCACATGCTGCGCACACGTATGATGGGAGGTAAAATACTGGCTGATGCACATATTCAGGTACACCCCAGACTGAGCGTTTCAGAGGGGCACCAGATTGCCGAAACAGTCGGGGAACTTCTAAAAAACCGTATTGAACGCATACAGGATGTCACCATCCACATTGATCCCGAAAATGACGAAGATGCCCAGCCCAACAGCCACCTGCCGCTGAGAACCCCTCTTCTACAAGAACTCTCCGGTTACTGGTCTGACATTCCGGCTGCTGCCGACATTGAAGAAATCAAGTTGCACTACCTGAATGGAAAAGTGGAAGTGGAACTACTGCTGCCGCTACCGGAAGGCGGAGCACAGGAAGCAGGACAGATACAGGCAGCTTTTGCAGAAATAGCCAGCCGTCACAATCAACTATCAGCGATCCGGGTCATATATGCCTGAATACGCCACGCTGAAAACTGCCTTGCACGCAGCCACAACCTCTCGCCGGATCATCCAGGTTAATCCCGTTTCCCTCCGGGGCGTCCCTTGGCAGCGCGACCGCGATAAAGCCTTTGGTTTCGATTGCGCCGCCCCCGTCGGGGTTTATCCCTGCCACCGCCGGGATGCGATTTTTTTTCTCGCCATACCGGTGGATTTGGTTCCACCAACAAACCGGATTCCGGCGACACACCCTCAATTTTATGGCCGATATACTCCTCGATATCGGGTAAATGATAAGAATATGCCTCACAGGCAAAGCTGATCGCATCCCCCTCGGCACCGGCGCGTGCGGTACGACCAATACGATGCACATAATCCTCCGGGTCAGTTGGCAGATCGAAATTAATCACATGGCTCACATCCGGGATATGCAGGCCGCGGGCCGCCACATCGGTGGCGACCAGAACGGGCAACTCACCACTGCTGAACTTCTCCAGCAGGCGGATGCGTTTATGCTGTGGCACATCCCCTGAAATCAGGGCACCATTGATCTGATTGCCGCGCAAATAAGCAGCTACCTCCTCACCGGCCCGTTTGGTATTAACGAACAGAATCGTACGCTTAAACTGCTCACGGGCCAGCAGACCGAGCAACAGAGAAACCTTATCGGCGACAGCCGTAAAATAAACCACCTGTCGGATACGCTCGACCGTTTTGCGATCCGGTTCGATCTCCACCTCCAGCGGATTATTCATATGCTCATAAGCCAGCTCCGCGACGCGATAGGAAAGCGTGGCGGAAAACAACATATTCAGGCGCTTATAAGGCTTCGGCATGCGCCGCATCAAATACCGCACATCACTGATAAAGCCCAGATCAAACATACGATCGGCCTCATCCAGCACCAAAACATCGACACTGCCCAGAGAAAACACCTTCTGCTTGAAATAATCGATCATGCGACCAGGCGTAGCGATCAGAATATCGACACCCTCCTCCAGCATGGAACGCTGCCCGTCATAATCGGCACCGCCGAACACAACGCCGGTACTCAGGCCCGAAAACCGGCCCAAAACCTCCGCATCACGACCGATCTGGATAGCCAGCTCACGAGTAGGTGCCAGAATGACCGCTCGCGGCTGCTCCCGTCTGCGCTTATCATGGGCCGGTTTGGTCAACAGCCAGTTCATGGCAGCGAGCAAAAAAGCAGCAGTCTTGCCGGTGCCCGTTTGCGCCTGCCCGGCGATATCACGCCCCAACAGCGCCTCCGGCAGACTCAGGGCCTGAACAGGCGTACAATAGACAAAGCCAGCCGCCTCGATACCCTGCAACAATGCCGGTGCCATATCCAGCGAATCAAACCGGACCTCGGATAAATGTGTCTCAACGCTCATAAGGCGGACACTATACCGCAGCGTATAGAGGCATACCAGCAAAATCCCTGATTTATACAAACAACAGCAAAAAATGTCACACACCCAAAATTGCACCATGGCAGGTACAGGACGCCCCGTTCGACCGAATGGAACAAACCCGCGAGAAAAAGCAAACAGACCACGAATCGAACGAACATCAGCAGGCAGGTTGCCCGCCCGCGACCAATCCCAGGGATGCCTTCACAGTTGGATCTCTCAAATGACCACCCAGGCATCTGATCGGATAAAAGCCAGACAAATAAACATACAAATACAGACCATGACTGAT
>JAJDYQ010000020.1 GCA_022825085.1 Gammaproteobacteria bacterium | reverse complement strand
TTGCTGCCTCCTGTTGATCAGTTTCGGGTTCAACCCCCGGATTTCAGTATTCCCTTAATTATACATGCCTTATTCGTGCTGTCAAGTATTTTTTTTGCAACCGGGGCCTTATTTTCAGGCCGGTCTATGCGGCGTGGTCGGCAGATGGCACATTAACCCGTCTCTTTACTTTGCAAATCAATAAGTTACCTTAGCTTGTCGGCATTCATTATCTGTATTGCTGCCTCATCGGGCTTTGGATGATTTTCCGGCATGGTTTTTTTGATTATTCGGATGTTCGCAGTAGTGTTGCCGGTGTCTGGTGGTGTTGTTGGCGCAGTATTGCCCAGCCGGTCAGCATGACCAGCAACATGCCGGCCATGATGACGATCAGGGCCAGGGGTATGTTGAGTCGAAATCCAATATCGAGCAGTTCTATCGATACCCACCATGCGACGATATTGGCCAGTATGACGGCTGTCAGGCCGGAGCAGGCCCCTATGAGCAGGAATTCTATGGTCTGCGCCCGGCTGATCAGGTGACGGGTGGCTCCCATGGCACGCATCAGTGCATTTTCGTGTTGCCGCAAGCGCCGTGTTGACATGACCATGGCGGTGACCAGCAGCACGGCTGCCGCCAGGGTGAACAGGAAGGCCGCTTCCGCGGCATAGCTGACTCTGTTGATCACGGTGCGCACCCGTGACATCAGTGCTTCGACATCCAGTATGGTCACCGATGGGTATTGCTGTACGAGTCGATCCATCAGGTGGTTGCTTTCGACTGGCAGATAGAAGCTGCTGATGTATTGTGTCGGCATATCGATCAGCATGCGGCGGGTTCCAATCACGAAGAAGTTGACCTTGAAGGAGTCCCAACTGACTTCGCGCAGGCTGGTGATGCGGCCTGTTACCTGCGTGCCCGCCACATCGTAGGTGATTGTGTCGCCTGTCTGTATGCCGAGTACTTCGGCAATGCCGCTTTCTACTGACCATTGCGGCAGCGGGTCGCCGGCCTGCCACCATTGGCCGGCTGACAGGTTGTTATGGGCAGGCAGTGTATCGTCCCATGACAGGTTAAATTCACGACGCAGCATTCGTTTGGCTCGCGCTGTGCCGTAGTCGTCACCGGTGACGGTGCGGTTGTTGATTTTGATCAGGCGCCCGCGAATCATGGGGAAAAACTGTATGTTTTTCAGTCCATTGTCAGACAGCCATTGTTGTACGTGTTGTATTTCCTGCGGCTGGATGTTGATCAGAAATATGTTGGGCGTGTCTGCCGGCAGGCGGTCTCGCCATTGGTCCAGCAGGTCGGTGCGTATCAGGGTCAGCAGGGTGATGAATATAAATGACAGGCCAAATACGCTGATCGCCATCAGGGTTTCGCGCCGGTGGCGGATCAGCGCCTGTATGCCGAATTTCATGGTTCCGGACAGCCGGCGGGAGAGGCGGTGCAGTATGAACAGCAGACCCGCCGCCAGCAGCAGTAGCAGCAGCAGGGCACCGGTCAGGGCTGCCAGTATGATGGCCATCAGTTGCGGGTCCCGCGTTATGCCGTACAGTATCAGGCATAGTGTGGCCAGACCGAATATCAGCGGCCAGACAGCCGGTTGCAGTTCGTCCGGTACGCTGCGCAGTACTCTCATGGGTGATACGGATACCAGACGCCAGTAAGCCGGCAACGAGAAAGCCAGTACCAGCAGAAAACCGAGCAGGCATGACCAGAGCGCCGGGCTGTGATCGGCCGGCGGCAGGGTCGATGACATGTATTGTTGCAGCAGGCTGGCGAGCAGGCTTTGCAGGCCGTAGGCTGCCAGCAGGGCCAGTGCGCTGGCCAGTATGCTCAGCATGATCAGTTGTGACAGGTACAGCGCGGTTATTTGCAGGCGTGTCAGGCCGATGGTGCGCAGCACGGCGGTATGGGTCAGCCGCTTTTGTACCCAGTTCTGCATGGCTACCCATATCGCCAGACAGGCCAGCATGATGGTCACTATGAGGCTCAGGGCCAGAAAGCGTTCTGCACGTTCCAGTGAGGCCTTTACTTCCGGTCGGGAGTCCCGCACGGATTGTATCTGGTAGTGGCTGCCCAGGCGCGGTTGTAGCCAGGCGCGGTAGGCCTGCATGGTTTGCTCCGTGCCGGCCAGCAGTAGCTGGTATCTGACTCGTGATCCTTCTCCAACAAGCCCGGTCGCTGCCATGTCAGCCAGATTCAGCATGACGCGCGGTGCCAGTGAGAACAGGCTGCCCCCCCGGTCCGGTTCCTGTTCTATAACGGCATCTATGGTGAAAATGGCTTTGCCCAGGGTTATCGTGTCGCCTGGTTGCAGGGCCAGTTTGCGCAACAGGCCCTTTTCTGCCCAGATTGTGCCCGATGCGGGGGGGTTCTGCTGGCTGGTATAGGTGCCCTGCCCTTTGTTCAGTCGCAGTCGGCCACGCAGCGGATAGCCTTCGGTTACGGCCTTGACTTCTACCAGTGCGGTGTCGTCTGCGCTGATCAGTACGCTCGGAAATTCCTGGAATACGCTGGTGCGGATGTCGCGGTCGCCGGCTTCTTTTATCCAGCTTTGGGGTATCGGGCGGGATGAGGCAATGACCAGATCAGCTCCCAGCAGTTCGTTGCTTTGTTGTACCAGGGTTTTGGCAATGCGATTGGTCAACAGGCCAACCGTGGCCATGGCGGCTATGGTCAGTGCCAGTGCCAGAAAGACCAGCCGCATTTCGGCTTGCAGGCTTTCGCGCCGCAGGAAGCGCAGGCCATGCCGGAATATGCCGGTCATAGCCGGATCACTCGATCACAGCGTTCGCTCAGCTGCATGTCGTGGGTTGCCAGTACGATGGCTGTCCGGTGTTGTTCCTGTAAGTTGAACAGCAGGTCTGATATCTTTGCGCCGGTTTTGTGGTCCAGGTTGCCCGTTGGTTCGTCGGCAAACAGGATTTGTGGCTGAATCACAAAGGCTCTGGCTATCGCTACCCGTTGTTGTTCGCCGCCGGATAGCTGCGATGGGTAGTGGTGCAGGCGCTTTTCCAGTCCGACTTCTGTCAGGGCCTGACGCGCCTTGTGACGGGCATCAGTCAGCGATAGCAGTTCCATCGGCATGAGGACGTTATCCAGGGCATTGAGTGTGGAAAGCAGGTGGAAGGACTGGAATATGAATCCCACTTGTCCGGCCCGCAGTCGGGCACGGTCGTCTTCATCCAGTTCTGAAAGGTTCCGACCCAGCAGTTGTACGGTACCGCTGGTAGGCAGGTCAAGACCGGCCAGCAGCCCCAGTAGTGTCGATTTGCCGGAACCGGAGGCTCCCACTATGGAGATGGATCCGGCAGCCTGTAGCTGTAAATCAAAATCAGACAGGATTTGAAACCTGTCGCCGGTGGTGGCAACCTCTTTACTGAGTCCTTTTACCCTTAAGACGTTTTCCATGTTATCCATTCGTTGGTTGTTCATTTTGTTGTCAGTCGCCAGTCTGGTGCTTTCCATTTCTTTGCCTGTACACGCTTCCGGTGTTCAGTCTGTCCTGGTATTCGGCGACAGCCTGAGTGCCGGCTATGGTCTGGAAAAGGGTCAGGAATGGCCTGCCCTGCTGCAGCAACGATTTGGTGACAGGCAACTGATAATTCAAGTACATAATCATAGCATTTCCGGAGAAACGACTCGCGGTGGCCTGACACGTCTGGCCCGTTCTCTGGAATCCAGCCAACCCGATATCGTTATTCTGGAGTTGGGTGCCAATGACGGGTTGCGTGGCTTGTCACTGAAAGTCATGAGGCAGAATCTGCAACAGATGATTGACCTCGTTGTGCAGCATCCGGCCGAGGTGTTGTTAGTCGGCATGCATTTACCGGAAAACTATGGCCAGGGTTATACCGGGTTGTTCCACAGGCAGTTTGTCTCGCTGGCCAGGGAAAATGAACTGGCTTTTCTACCTTTTCTCATGGACGGGCTGGCCATCGGCCTCGATATGTATCAGGCCGATGGCCTGCATCCAACAGCGGCCGCTCAACCACAGATGATGGAGAATGTCTGGGAGGTGTTGGAGCCAATGCTGGACAGGCCGGCATTGTAGGCTGGCTGTGTTCGACAGTCAGGTTTTGTACGGGGTTGTCGGTGAGGCAGTAGAGGCTGCCGCCTCGGAACCTGTTAAATGTGCGACGTTGTTGTAGCATGGTATCAGTACCGCAGTCTAAAAAGTGCCATTTGGGTCCGACTCATACAGCCCTTTGACAGAAGGAGGCCTTCGCTGCTATGGTATGCCGCATGGACAAGTTTTAACAGACATCCGGTATTGCGATGAAAGAATCAGGTATATGAAAAAACATTCGGTATTGGCGGTCGATCTGGATGGCACGCTGTTGTGTGGCGACTTGCTGCATGAGTGTGTGGTGCGCCTGCTCAAGCATCAGCCGTGGAAGTTGTTTTATTTGCCATTCTGGTTATCCCGTGGTCTGCCGTATCTCAAGGCTGAGCTGGCCCGGCATTGCATGGAATGGATTGATTTTGCTGTCTTGCCTTATAACTATCCCCTGATTGAGTGGGTTAAACAGCATCCGTCTTCTCATAAAGTATTGCTCAGTGCCTCTCATCAAAGTCTGGTGGACAGGGTGGCCCGGCAGACAGGCTGCTTTGACCGGGCATGTGGTACCACGGATGTTAATATGAAGGCTGCGGCCAAGGT
Organism: Gammaproteobacteria bacterium; assembly: GCA_022825085.1. GTDB lineage: Bacteria > Pseudomonadota > Gammaproteobacteria > JAJDYQ01 > JAJDYQ01 > JAJDYQ01. The sequence goes on along the minus strand of JAJDYQ010000020.1, from coordinate 16,340 downwards.
TGAGTATCTGCAAACCATCGCTGAACATTTTGAGTACGCCGGCAACAGCAGAGCAGATCAGGTTGTGTGGAAAGCCAGCACAGCAGCCTACACTACCAACTATTGCCCTGACAGTTCAGTGCGTTTGATCGCTCCTTATCGTCCTGATCATCCGGGGGTATGGTTGAAGGCAGTTCGATGGCATCAGTGGTTAAAAAACCTGCTCATTTTTGTGCCGCTGATTTTCGGATTTCGCTTTTTTTCCACCCTCGCCTTAGCCAACAGTATTCTGGCGTTTGGTGCTTTTTGCTGTATGGCGTCCAGTGCTTATCTGTTGAATGATTTGCTGGATCTGGATAGTGATCGCAGCCACCCCGATAAACGATATCGCTGCCTTGCCAGCGGGAGGCTTTCGCTGCCGGCAGCATTGGCAGGGGCGGGGCTGCTTTTTGTCGTGGGTATTGGAATTGCCAGCACGATACATTCGAGCTTTGTTTTAGTGTTGCTGCTGTATCAGGTGCTTACGGTAGCGTATTCTTTTCGTCTGAAGGCGATGGCTATCCTCGATGTGCTTGCCCTCGCCTGTCTATACACCATACGAATCGTAGCCGGTGCTGTGGCTACTGGTATTGAGGCTTCAAACTGGATGCTGGCATTTTCTGTGATGATGTTCTTTGGTCTGGCCTGCCTGAAACGCTATACTGATCTATTGCTGATTCAAAAGGCTTTGCCCGGCAGAAACTATCAGCAGGACGATTTAATGACAGTTAAAACATTAGGCATCAGCAGTAACTTGTTGTCGATATTGGTTGTAGCACTGTATATCAGCAGTGATGAGGCTGCATTGAACTATGAAAACAGCCCTCTTTTGTGGTTGTTAAATTTGGTTCTGTTGTACTGGGTCAGCATAATGTGGATACGTGCAGGACGTCAGCAAATAACGATTGACCCTGTTTTGTACACATTGAGGGATCCATTAAGCTGGATATGTCTGGGGGCAATGGTATGCACCCTGGGTATTACCGTGGCGTTCAACCCGGCATGATGCGCCCTATAGTCAGCGCGCTGTATTATCAGCACAGTCGTTGTATCGATAATCCCGTAGAGCAGGAGATTATAGTGCGCTTTGTGGCGCGTCAGTGGACAGCAATGCCTTCGTTAACACGCTTCGTGTGTGTTGTTTGCCTGAGGTGGATGCTGCTTCAGGCATGGATAGGCAGTGCCTGCTCTTTTGGTTCTTTGAGTCTGGATGAGCAGGATATATGGCTATCACGCTGGCGGCAAAGTGCGCTGTATCCTGTTCGTAAATTGATGCAGTTGCTGGATTCTCTGGTGCTATTGCCATTGTTTGAAAAGGTGATGGACGATGGATAATACCATTGCAGTAATAGGCTCAGGTGCAGGAGGTTTGCTGACGGCTACCCTGCTGGCAGAGGCAGGCTTTGCGGTTACCCTGTTCGAAAAAGGCGCACTGTATGATCAGAGCCAGACAAGGCCCTATGGTGTAGAAGAAATTGAAAAAAACTACTCATACGGTGGCATAACAGCCAGCATTGGTCGCCCACCGGTAAATTTTGTGGAGGGTTCTGCTGTGGGTGGTGGAACCGAGGTTAACAGTGGCCTGTATTATCGATTGCCGAAGCCGGTTTTTGAAAGCTGGCAAAAGGCATACGGCTATCAAAAGCTCGACTTCGCTGCACTGGAGGCATACGCCGAGGCCAATGAGGCGGAAGTCGGTATCACTCACCTGCCGCATGCTCCCACTCAGCTCGCCCAAAAGCTGATTGATGGCTGCACTGCCCTGGATTGGTCCCATACCGAGGTGCCGCGCTTATTCGATTATGCAAATAGCAGCACGCGGGATCAGGTAGCTGGCATACGCAATAGCTTTTCCGTAAAGCTGCTGCCGCGCTTTCTGGAGGCCGGCGGCAGGCTGTTGGCCAATACCCGTGTAAAGTGCCTGCAACCTGAGCACACAGGCTGGCAGATAAAAACAACCTGCCGGCAGCACTTCTCAGTATGGTCGGTTTTTCTGGGTCTGGGCAGCATAGCAACACCGGGACTTTTGAAGCGCAGCAAAATACCAGGCAACTGGGGCAGGAGTTGCTATCTGCATCCTTCCGTGCGTGTGGTCGCAGATTTTGGTGCTCCGGTTAATACCGCTGCCAGCGGTGTCGGCACCACGCAGGTGAATCAGTTTGTACCGGATTTTACGCTGGGTTGTTCTGCCAGCGGCCTCCATCATCTGGCAGCAGCTCTTTGTGCTGACGCGCATAGTCTGCAACAACTGCCGCAGCAATGGCAGCATGCAGGCCTGTACTACGCATCAACATCCACAGGCGCCGGAAGAGTTATGACGGTCGGGGCACAAGATTTATTGAACTACCGCTTGACCTCTGACGATATGACTCTGGTCAATAAGGCTTTGCATCATCTGATAACACTGCTGTTCGCAGCCGGTGCTGACAGGGTGTATCCCTGCATCAGCCATAAAACGTGGATCACAAAAGAGCGCTGGCAACATGTGCGTCCATCTGTTAAGCTATCCGATGACGGATTGATGAGTGTTCATGTTTTTGGTTCCTGTCCAATGGGTAGTCATCAGCAGGTCTGCTCAACAGATGAAGAAGGCGCTGTTTATAACCAGCGTGGTTTATATCTTTGTGATGCTTCGCTTCTGGGCAATAAACTGGGGGTTAATCCCCAGGGAACAGTCATGAGTTTTGCGCGTCATGTCGCGCGGTCTTTTATTGAAAAATATGGATAACAAGAATATTCCAGTTGTCATTACCGGGGCTTCAGGCTGGCTCGGACAGGCGTTGATTGATGTGTTTTTGCATCAGCAAAACAAGTTGCGTGACTGGGGACTGGAGCCAGAAAAAATCGGCTCCCTGCATCTGCTGGCTTATCCGGATGCAGCATCACTCCCTAATCAGCATGGCGCTTCTTCGGTACAGGTGGTTGATGTAACCAATGCAAAAGCAGTTTTGCAATCGTTCACGGGAATCAAGCATCCTCTGGTATTTCATGCAGCAGGGCTGATTCATCCAGGGCTTTTCAGTGGCGACTTTATTAAAGTGAACTTGCATGGAACACAGCATGTGATGGAGGCAGCAAAACATGCGCAGGCACGTCGAGTCGTCATCATGTCTTCCAACTCGCCTATCGGAGTCAATCCTGGTCGCGAACACCGCTTTACCGAAGACAGTCCTTATAACCCCTATATGGGGTATGGCCGCTCTAAAATGCTTATGGAACAATATGTCCGATCTTTAGGTACAGACTACCCAAGCTGGACTTTAGTACGGGCACCCTGGTTTTATGGCCCCTTTCAACCACCGCGCCAAAAACTTTTTTTTGATATGATTCTGCAAGGCAAAGTCCCCATTGTCGGGGATGGCAATAACTATCGCTCAATGGTATTCATTTATAATTTGTGTCAGGGCCTGGTGCGCTGTGCCATACATGAAAAAGCTGATCGTCAAATTTACTGGATCGCGGATGAGACTCCTTATACCATGAATGAAGTCGTGGACACTGTTGAAACACTACTGTCCCAGGAGTTTAACCAACAGTGTGCCTACAAACGCATGCATCTACCCAATTTAGTCAGTGAGATAGCATGGCTGGCAGATTATTCCTTGCAGAAAGCAGGTCTTTATAATCAAAAAATACATGTTCTATCTGAAATGAACAAGACAATCGCATGCTCTATCAGCAGGGCGCAGCAGGAAACAGGTTATCAACCGGAAACTTCTCTATATGAGGGCATGAAGCAAAGCCTGCTGGAATTATACGCTTAAGACTTATGCAGAAAAAACACTATCTCATCACCGGTGGTTCGGGCTATTTTGGTTCAATTTTAGTAGATAAGCTTTTGACAATGGGACACCAGTGCTCTATATTAGATCAGAATCCACCCGATGCCTATGAACAACAGGTAAGGTTTATTCAGGGTGATGTACGCGATCTGGCAGTGGTGCGTCAAGCACTTGAGGGTGTGGATACCGTACATCACAATGTGGCGCAAGTACCTCTGGCCAAGGATAAACATTTATTCGAGAGTGTTAATAAGCAGGGCACCAATAATATATTACAAGCCAGCCTTGAGGCTGGCTGCAGCAAGGTGGTTTATACTTCTTCTTCAGCAGTCTTCGGCGTCCCAAAGCATAATCCGGTAACAGAAGAAACTCCCCCTGCTCCACTCGAATCTTATGGGCATGCAAAATATGAAGGAGAGCTACTGTGCCATAGCTATGCACAAAAAGGACTGGATGTCAGCATCGTGCGTCCCCGCACAATTTTAGGACATGGCAGGCTTGGAATTTTCCAGATTCTGTTTGAATGGGTTCTGCAAGGCAAGAATATACCAGTGCTTGATAATGGTAAAAATATATATCAATTTGTACATGCTGATGACATGGCACAGTGCTGCTATCTGGCAGGGGAACAGACTGGAAGTGAGACTTATAACTGTGGAACAGATCGCTATGGCACCATGCGAGAGACTTTGCAGGCTTTATGCGATCACGCCAATACCGGTACACAGATTAAATCACTACCCATGAAGCCCCTGGAACTTGCCATGAAGGTGACGAGCAAATCAGGTCTATCACCTTTAGGCCCATATCATGCCTTAATGTATGGACGTTCCATGTATTTTGACTCACATAAAGTGAAGAAAGCCCTGGGCATGACTTTTCATTACTCCAACATCGAGATGATCATAGATAGTTATGAGTGGTATGTGGCCAATCGTGAGCATGTGCTGACAACCGCTCATCAAAGCCATCATCGCAGCCCTCTGAAGGCGGGTGTGCTTGATCTGGTGCAGTGGGTTATTTAGCTATGAAAGAGTGACCATAATATAAATCATCAATATGATAGTGCGGCTATCATATTCAGACAAATTTCAATTCTATGAAAAGCTCTCTCTCCATGAATCAATCCAATTTTTACCATAACCGCTTTCAGTATCTGCTGTGGGCCTTGCTGGTAATTGCTTTATTTAATCTGATATTTTCTATTGATTATTTCCAATCTAATACTGCCGATGATACCTTTTATGCCAAGAGGGCATATGCCCAATGGACTGAAAGTTTCTATACCAGGAAATTCTCTTATGTTGCACCATTGAGAACAAGTATCTTGCATGCTTCCTTATACGGCTCGATTATGACAGTATTTGACGAGAGCATTTATGCGCATCGCTATGTAAGTGTTGCACTATCCATAGCGGCTCTGGCCTTTATCTTCTATGTATTTAAGCGGCTCTCAAACACTCAGACAGCATTGGCAACCGTTGTGGTATTTGCCCTGGCAGCAGGACATTTTGTAAACAATGCCCATTCAGCTCGCCCAGACATGCTGGTCATAACACTTTTCTGGCTCAGCCTGTGGCTGCAATCCCGCTCGGATAATCAGTGGGCAATCTTTGCATCAGCAACATTGGCAGGGATGGCAGTTGTGGTCCACCCCATCGGCATACTCGCTGTAATAGCCATGTTGACATACAGAGCATTTCCTCTCAATTATAAGCAGTTACAGAGAGATATCAGACCGATAGGAGCAGGCTTTATATTAGCTGGCATGATATTCGTACTGGATAACTTCCCATATCTGCCATACGTGTTATCCGCAGAGTACAATGCCGAGGTTCTCGAGCCTCATATTGAAGACTGCTGGCTTTGTCGCCTCGGTGTTCTATTTCCTATTCCTGAAAACATTCGGCAGATTTATGGCTTTATTCAGCTATTTTTACCATTGATTTTACTGATTTTGATATGGGGTATAGATCGCATAACCGGGCAAAAATGGGATATGGCAAGCAAAAAATGTGTGCTTTTGTTTTTGGTAATGCTGATAAGCATGCTCGTACTGGGGCGTCTCACCCGCTCTTACATTGCTCTATTCACTCCATTTTTATGGTTCGTTATAGTAAATAGAATGTTGATGTGGGAAAAGGCAGGGAAAACAGCCTATGTTTTTTTAGTGATCCCATTTTTGGCTATGTGGGTAGCCATTTTTATACGAGAAGGTTATCAATTCGATAGCAGGCAATATATTGATGATATCAAAAAAATTAGTGCACCTTATATAAATGAAGAAATAACTATTATAGGACTGCCACTTCATTATTTTTTATTTCGCGAATATCGATTTCATGAGAGTACAGAGAGCCGATACAGCATGAAAAAAAATATGGAAGCGATGGGTTTGCCATGTAATGCACTTCTCCTGATACCTGATAAAAGCAGTTTAGACCATAAAAGATTCTACAAACAAAATCTAATAACCATGCTAAGGCAGCAGGTATTATCTGATAAAACAGACAGTTCAGTCTCTGATTCAGATAGTGTTACACTGCCATTTTCTGGAAATATTAATAATAGTAGTGCATGGGCACAATTTCTGACTGGCTCCCATAAAATTGGTCAAGTACATAACAAACATCTCGGTGGTTTAGGAAATAAAAAAGACAACATACTTGAAATATATTACCGCCCATCCTGTTGACTTGTGAGCTCACAGTAGGCTAATAATCAAGTCATACTTTAATATTTAGAAAAAAGATTATTTCCTCATGAATCAATCAAATTTATACCATAACCGCTTTCAGTATTTGCTGTGGGCATTACTGGTGGTTGCTTTATTTCATCTGATATTTTCCACTGAGTACTTTCCAATATATCATATCGATGACACCTATTATATGAAGAGAGCATATACTCAATGGACCGAAGATTTCTATACCATGAAACACATGGAATATCATCCTGCGCCACTTCGGACAAGTATTTTACATGCCATTTTATACGGCTCAGCTACGACAATATTTGACGAGAATATATATGCGCATCGCTATGTAAGCCTTGCACTATCCATAGTGGTCTTGGCCTTGATCTTTCAGGTATTTAAGCGCCTATCAAACACTCAGACAGCACTGGCAACCGTCATAGTATTTGCGCTTACACCAAACTTTTTAAGTGCGGCCCACACAGCTCGTCCTGATATACTGGTAACAATACTTCTTTGGTGCGGCCTGTGGCTGCAATCCCGATCAGATAATCAGTGGGCAATCTTTGCATCAGCAACATTGGCAGGGATGGCGGTTGTAGTCCACCCCATAGGCATACTCGCTATAATAGCCATGTTAACGTATAGAGCATTTCCCCTCAATTATAAGCAGTTACAGAGAGATATCAGGCCAATAGGAACGGGCTTTGCGCTGGCCGGTATAATATTTGTAATAGATAATTTCCCGTATCTATCGTATCTGCTATCCGCAGAGTATAAAGCCAAGACTATCGACTCTCATATCCAGGACTGCTGGATTTGTCGCCTTATTATATTTTTTATCCCTGAAAATAGGGATATGTATCATTTTATTCAGCTACCTTTAGTGCTGATTTTATTGATTTTGGTATTGGGTATAGATCGCATAATCGGACAGAAATTGGATATGGCAAGTAAAAAATGCTTGCTTATATTTTTGATAATATCAATAAGTATGATCGTGCTGGGACGTATCAATGGTTTTTATTTCATTCTATTAACTCCATTTTTATGGTTTGTTATAATAAACAGAATGCTTGCATGGGGAAGGACAGGAAAAATGGTCTATGGCTTTTTAGGAATCTCATTCTTGACGATATGGTTGGTAGTTTTTTATCGAGCAGACTATCAGTTTGATAACAAGCAATATATTGATGATATTAAAAAAATTAGCACTCCCTATATGAACAAAGAAATGACCGTTGTCGGGTTCCCGGATCATTGGTTTTTATTTCGTGATAACAAATTTTATGCATACAACGGCGAAGGAAAACATATTGGCTTGCAGTGTAATACTCTCTATTTGTTGCGCTCTAAAACAGGCCGCTCACCCTTTGGTAGGGATAGCATTTTGAAAAGACATTTGAGCGCCCATAAGGTCGGTCAAGCAAGCTGGAGAGGAGGTGAAATATCTGAAATATACTATCGCCCATCCTGCTGATCCACTAGCTAACAATTATGAAATAACAGTGCTCATGTATTAACAATCCATGGTTTCTTTCACTGCTATAAGGACCTGTTTCAGATGTGTATAGTATGTGGTTTTTTCGTCGCTGGTACTTCATTGGCTTCCCGCCTCTTCGCATAAAAGCTATTGCGCTATCAATCTATACAACCCGTTTATGCCACCGTCACTGGTAAAATAAAGCACTCCATCAGGCCCTGTTCCCAGTCCCATGGGTCTGGCCAGTCGTGCACCGCGTACATTCTGAAATCCGGTTATAAAGTCATCAACATCGGTGGCTTTACCGTCGGCAAAACGGACAAGTACCAGTTTGGGCGGGCGGCGAGTAGCGGGGTCGCCCAAACCGGAACCATCGGGTTGGGTACCCCATGAGCCATGCAGGGCGACCAGTGCATCTCCATGGTAGGCTTTGGCAAGCTTGCCATCAGTAATAAAATGCACGTCCATAGGCGCACTGCGGGCCGGGAAGGTCGCTGCCGGAGCGACAGCATCAGTTCGGGGAGGTCCGCTTCGAATACAGTTATCCCGATTAATTCTGTTACCATCATATTGGTACCAGGGCATGCCGTGAAAGGAGTTTTGTTCCAGCTTTGAGAAGTATTCCGGTGGTTGCTCATAGCCCTGATGGTCGGGCCCGTTATTGCTGGCGTACATGATTCCGGTATCAGGATGCCAGTCAAATCCTATCGGATTTCGCAGGCCATTTGCCCAGGGTTTCCAGACCGGCGGCGTGGCGGTTTCATCCAACACCATAACGCCACCACGGCGATCCCGCCAGGGGTAACTGTTGTCCAGGTATTCATTACTACAGTTTCCGGTGATACCCAGGCCAAGGTAAAGACGTTTATCAGGTCCAATCTTCAGTGTTCGACTGTTATGCCCGCTTCCACCGGGTATCGGGATAATATCTTCAAGTTCGGATTCGTCGAGTATTTCTTCAGACGGATCGTAGGGTATTCGGGACAGGCTGGAGGTTTGTGCAATATATAGATAGCCATTGCGTATGACCAGACTATGGGGGTAATCAGGCAGGATCAGTAACGGCGGTTCCGGTTCATTATAGGGCGGTGGCAGGCGATAGATGTGTCCGGAACGTGAACCAACCAGCATATTGCCCGCATCGTCGAAAATAAATAATCGCGGGCGTTGCATGTCGGTGGTCAGCAATTCCAGTTGATAGCCTGCCGGTACTTTCAGAGTGAAAATTTCATCGCCAACTTCGGCTACGTGTAAATCATGCTGGATATTTTCCTGCTCTGCCTGGAGATCGCCTGCCAGTACCAGCAAAAATATGCCGATTAACCAAGACATGGCGATAGTGATCTTCGGTAAAAGCAAACGCTTATTCCCATAAATCAACATGTATGCCCTGTGCTTCCAACGCATCGGCTTTAGCAGCGAGCCAGCGCTGGAAATTCGGTTGTTCTTTGTATCCGCCCGACGAGACGTAGTCCATGACGCCTTGGGTATGGAAAGCTCTGAGGTATGCTTCCGCACGAAAAACTTCCCGACCTTTGTCGTCAAAAAAGACAAAGCTGGGGCTGTTCTGGATATCCAATTCTCTGGCCCAGTCCCGCGCCTGCATCTGGCGTCCGTCTGGCACCGTTATTCTGGCTGAGGACCACATATCGAGCAGTACGATGTCCAGCCGGGCCATTTCCCGTTTCGATTCCTCTCGTTGCAGAATGTCCAGGTGCAGTTCGTCGCAGAGCAGGCATTGTTTTTGTTCAAACATGACCAGTAATGGCTTGCCTGTGCCGCGGTGCCCGGCCCTCAGATCATAGGGAGGCTGGATATAGCTGTCCTCTATATGCAGCCTGCCGGTTGCCTTGTTCTGGGGTTGTTCACCATAGTATTCACGAAATGTTGAGGCTGTTTCATGCTTCCCGGCAACATATTGTAAGGCCGCCATGAATTTGCCCGGATGGTAGTAGCCATTGATACGCAGTACGACCCTACCCTGCTCATCTAACATTAACATGGTCGGTGTGAACATGACCCTAAGACCCTCGGCAAATTGCTTTTCGGTGGAGTCCTCGCCGTTTATATCGACCACTTCTCTATCGCCCCACATGTTAATGGCAATGGTATCGAAGTGTTTTTTGGAGTATTCGGAAATGTCGCGGTTGCCATAGTTATCTTCCAGCAGTTTTTTGCAGTAGGGACAACCGTCCTGATAAAAATACAGCACGACACGCCTGTTTTGCTCAGCAGCCTCGGCAATATCTTCCCGGATATCGAGAAAAGATTGTTTAAACCATTCCGGTTTTTCTGCATAACCTGGATTTTCCAGTCCTTGACTGAGCTGTTCCGGTTGCCCTGCCGGTGTATCGGCATACAGGGGCGATAAACCCGACCATAAGGCGAATATGAGTGTCAGTATGTTGGCGGGTGAACGCATGGCTTTTACCTCTTGCTCCGTTTGATTTCTCTGCTCTATTATTAACCCGATCACAGGTATTATCCACCTGAAAAAAAGATTTTATGCCGGGACTCAGTACTTATGGAAATCCTGAATGAACCAGAGTTCCCCGGCCCATCAGCATTCCTCCCGGCCCTTGAAGTAATCGCAGTCCATTGCCAGCGGACACTGCCCACAAAGTGGCTTTTTGCGGCAGCAATCCTTGGCATGAATCACGATCAGGGCGTGGTATTCGTTGAATAGTGCCGATTCGGCCGGCAGTGAGTCCTGAAAGTATTGCCTCAACTCTTCATGCGTTTCTGTACCTTCCACCAGACCCAATCGGGAGAAGGTGCGCCGGGTATAGGTATCAATGACGAATACCGGACGATTAAAGGCATACAGCACGATGTCTTCAGCAGTTTCCGGGCCCACGCCATAAACACTCAGGATGGCCTCCCGCATGGCATCTGTCGGCATGGCATCGAGTGCGTCGAAACCACCTCGCTCAAGATACCAACGGCAGTAGGCTTGCAGGCGTTTGGCTTTCACGTTGTAGTAACCGGATGGTCGTATCAGTTGTGCAAGCCTGTCCTGCGACAGGCTGTTGATCGATTCTGCGCTCAGGCAATCAGCGGCCTTGAGGTTGTCAATAGCTTTGACGACATTGCTCCATGCGGTGTTCTGCGTGAGGATGGCACCGACCATAACTTCGAATGCCGTATCAGCGGGCCACCAGTCCCGCGGACCATAGTATTTGGATAGTCGCTCGTAGATTTCCAGTAGTTGCATGGTTATTTACGCCATCGGTGCCGGTTTTTAGGCTTCTGTGATGATTTTTTACCGTGCTCTGTCTTGCGCATCATCGATTTGCCTGAAGAAGAGGCAGAAGAACGCCTGCCTCTGGCTGTCTGGTACGATTTGATCGGCGGCAGGCCGGTTTCACTCAATATTCGGTTAAGTTCACCTGGACTCAACGGTCGATATTCTCCAGCTTTCATACCCTTATCCAACCGCAGTGATCCGAATCGGATACGGATCAGACGGCTTACTGTGATGCCTTGTGATTCCCAGATACGGCGTATTTCTCGATTGCGCCCTTCTCTCAGGCTGACGTGATACCAGTGATTAATGCCCTTACCGCCGGCATCCCGTATAGTTTCAAACTTGGCATTGCCATCTGCCAGTTGTACACCATGTAACATATTATTGATCTGTGTTGTACTGACCGATCCTAGTACACGTACTGCATATTCTCGTGGTATCTGATACTTCGGATGCATCAAACGATTGGTCAGTTCACCATTGTTGGTCAACAGCATAAGGCCAGAGGTATTCAAATCGAGACGACCAACATTTATCCAGCGACCATATTCACATTCTGGCAGGCGATCAAATATGGTTGATCGCCCTTTTTCGTCTGAACGTGTCGCCACCTCGCCTTCTGGTTTGTAATACATCAGGCCGAGTATAAGTGGCTTGCTCACGCCTCGAATGAATTCCGGTTTTCCATCAACGATCAGTTGGTCACCGGGTCTGTAGCGATCACCCAGTCGGGCGGTTCTGCCATTTAATTTTATACGGCCTTGCTCGATCCAGTGCTCAATTTCCCGACGGGAACCTTTACCCTGTCCCGCAAGTACTTTCTGCAGCCGCTCTCCTGATCGTGTATTTTTCTCCACCATGTTAATGCGGCACGGCTCAGATTAGTGCAGTGTTTCCGTTTGCTGTTCTGGCGAGGTCTGTTCTCCAGTCTGGCTGTCTGCTTCAGCCAGTGCATCTGACTCTTCTATTACTGCTTCGGCAGGTTTATCTCCCCTGCTCTCATATTTTTTCGTGACAGGATTGTCACTGAGATCCAGTTCGGCATTGATGGAGTCAACATCACGCAGTTCTTCCAATGAAGGTAGTTGTGTCAGAGATTTAAGATTGAAATAGTCCAGAAACTCTCTGGTTGTGCCGTACATCGCCGGCTTGCCAGGCACATCACGATGGCCCACAATCCTTACCCATTCACGTTCCTGAAGTGTTCTGATAATATTGGAACTCACGCTGACACCCCGGATATTCTCAATTTCTCCCCGCGTAACCGGCTGCCGATAAGCAATCAGGGCCAGTGTCTCCAGCAATGCGCGCGTATAGCGCGTTGGCTTTTCTTCCCAGAGGCGCGAAACCCATGGAGCCAACTCTTTCCTGACTTGCAGGCGATAACCTGAGGCGATCTGTTTGATTTCAATACCACGATCCTTGTACTCTTCATTCAGCACATGGATGGTTTTGCGAATCACATCACGATCCGGTACGGCATCGTCCGCAAAAACAGCAATAATATTATCCAGTGTCAGTGGCTTGCCGGCCGCTAGCAGCGATGCCTCGATAATGTTTTTAAGGTCTTTTTCCTGCATATCTTGGTTTTTGGTAATATCTGTTAATGATCTGTTTTTATGCTTCATCACTCTCAAACGAGGCTTCCTCATTTTTAATTTTTACATGTATTTCAGAGTAAGTTTCGGTCTGCTGGACGATAATCAGATTTTCTTTTATTAGCTCAAGAATGGCCAGAAAGGTCACAACTATACCGATGCGCCCCTCCTGGCGATCAAACAGGGAGCGAAAGGTGGTAAATTTATCCTGCGACAGGCTTTCCATCATATTTGACATGCGTTCTCGAACCGAGAGTGGTTCCATCTGTACATGATGATGTTCGCTCATTGCCGCCCGCTGCATCACTTCGGCAAAAGCCTTCAGCAGGGATTTCAATGGAACTTCAGGAAGTTTGCGTGTCACAATTTTATCGGCTACATCTATGGTCACCTGAAATGTATCGCGCATCATGCGAGGAAGCTCATCCATATCTTCAGCCGCTTTTTTATATCGCTCATATTCCTGCAATCGACGAACCAGTTCGGCACGCGGATCGCTATCCTCGTCTTCATCTTTATCGACCGGACGGGGCAGCAACATCCGTGACTTGATCTCAGCCAGCATGGCTGCCATCACCATGTATTCAGCGGCCAATTCAAAGGACATTTCACGCATCATTTCAATGTAGGCGATGTATTGCGTTGCAATACTGGCTACCGGTATATCAAGAATATCCAGATTCTGACGACGAATCAGGTACAGCAGCAAATCCAGAGGGCCTTCAAATGCTTCCTCCAGAAAAATCTTCAGTGCCTCTGGAGGTATATATAGATCGCGGGGAAGCTCTGTTATTGCTTCTCCCTGAACAACGGCAAACGGCATCTCGTCCTGTGCCGGATGCTGCTCATATTCGTCTGTAGCCTGTGCTTCGGTCACTGATTCTGACATCCAACTAAAGAGTGCGCAGGCACCGTGTATAGACCGGATATGGCAGGCGGCATCCTGACACCGCTGAAGTGAAAATAATACACGGCATCAGTAGCTCAGGCCCATGGCATGATTAACCTCATCCATGGTTTTACGCGCCTCGTCACGCGCCTTTTCACTACCTTCGTTGATAATGTTTCTCACCAGATCGGGCGATTCTTCATAAAGTTGTGCGCGCTCCTGTATCGGCGACAGTTCTTCACGAATGGCCCGGGTGATATGGGACTTACAATCGATACAGCCAATCGCAGCCGAGCGGCAACCCTCTTGTATCTGTTTTTGCAGATCATCGGCAGAATAAACCAGATGCCATTGCCAGACCGGGCATTTGGTCGGGTCGCCAGGATCGGTACGTTTGACTCGCGCCGGATCGGTCGGCATGGTGCGTATTTTTTGCTCAACCTCATCTTCTGTATCCCGTAACGAAATTGTGTTGTTATAAGACTTGGACATCTTCAATCCATCCAGACCCGGCATTTTAGATGCGCTGGTTAGCAATGGCTGTGGCTCTGGCAATATCATTTTGCCGCCGCCCTCAACATAACCGAACAGGCGTTCCTGGTCGGCGATAGTGATGTTCTGCTGTCCCTTCAGCAACTCACGGGCTACCTCCAGCGCCTCCTTATCACCCTGCTCCTGATATTTCGTCCGCAGATCATGGAAGAGTCTGGCATTTTTCTTGCCCATTTTTTTGATCGCCACTTTAACCCTGCCCTCAAAGTCCGGTTCACGCCCATAGAGAAAATTAAAACGGCGCGCAATCTCGCGCGTCAATTCGACATGGGCAACCTGATCTTCACCAACCGGCACCCAGCCAGCACGATATGCCAGAATATCGGCACCTTGCAGTAACGGATAGCCAAGGAATCCATACGTGGAAAGGTCTTTCCCTCTCAGCTTTTCCTGTTGGTCCTTGAAGCTCGGCACACGCTCCAGCCAGCCCAAAGGTGTAATCATGGATAGCAGCAGGTGCAGTTCAGCATGTTCAGGAATACGCGATTGAATAAATACTGTCGCTGCACCTGGATTTACACCCGCAGCCAGCCAGTCAATTACCAGTTCCCAAACGCTTTTGCCGATAACATCGGGGACTTCATAGTGTGTGGTCAGTGCATGCCAGTCGGCAACAAAGAAGAAGCAGTCATATTCATGCTGCATCTCAACCCAGTTTTTCAATACACCATGGTAATGGCCCAGATGCAACCGGCCGGTCGGACGCATGCCGGATAAAACACGGTTGTTGGCGCTAACAAGAGAATTCAAAAGATTTCCTTAATTTAAGGCAAGCTGTTCAAAATCAGCTAACATATCCACCTGCCAATTTGGTCCATTTTACCATAGTGGCCTGAAAACGGCCTGCTATTGTGAATGATGGTACGCGAATAGCCTATGGCTTTCCCTGCCCATTAAAAAACCTGCTCCAGGATTCGTATGCTGTGCTTAGAAGCACTGAGGAGTCATACTCAATAGCCTCATATCTGCCGACAGAAGACTTCAATCACATTGAGTAGGCAATATAAGCGACCGTACCATCTCCCAACCATCATATATAAATCCAGATCAGGCCGACAGTTGTATCACTTTGTTGCCGTATCTGGCACGAAATTTTGAATGCCCCCAATCTGGCTAATTGTCCAATTTTTGGAGATTACTATCATTAAAAGCCTCTGATTGAACCTAAGAACTTGTCTAACTTTTCTTCAGGAACTAGAAAGACATCTTCAATATCTTCACATTCATTGAATGAGTTGATATTTTGAAAGGCCGTTTTATCCTTCCGCCTATAAACCAGATAAGATTCCGGGATCAGCGGGAAAAATGTATCATCCAGCTCTGCACCTCTGATAACGTAATATAGCTTATTGATTTCCATCAGAATAATTGGGCGATCAGTACGAATGACTTGCTGCCCTCCTTTCAAACAGTAATTTTCATGGCCTTCAATATCTATTTTCATAATATCAATCCTACAGGCATTTTTACCTACATCTTTCCAAACACTATCTAAACGATCTAATATAATAGTAGCTTTATCACGGTATTTGTCAGATTCAATAGCCATAGAAATAGAAGCATTCTGAGTTCTCGCTTCAATAGAAGGGCTTTCGCGCAATATGATTTTACTATTTGAAGCAGCATCAGATAACGCAATCTTTCCTGTAGAGCAATATCTTTCAAGCCTGTTTAGTGAGATATTTTCTAAAAGTCGTTTGTAATTCTACCTCCACTGGCTCAAAAGCTATAACCTTTCCGGAACCTTTTTTGACTTTAAGAGCTGCAGCTATGGCCACTGTGTAGAATCCAATATTTGCTCCAACATCAACAAGGCATGAATCTGCCTCTAAGAGAAACTTAATAATATCCATATTTCGGGGTTCATAGGTCTTCTTGTAATACGCAAGCATTTGGCTATCACTTCTCAAGTCAATCATCATAACTGTTCCATCCCGCATCTTCCCTAAAGCAATTGGATTTATACCTAGCTTCAATTTTGTAGAGTTGAATATGTGTATCAAAGAAATTAAAACTGCAGTCAGTTTGCGCCTTATTTTGTTCATCATGGCTATTGCTCTCTCTCTCTCTCTCTCT
>JAJDYQ010000028.1 GCA_022825085.1 Gammaproteobacteria bacterium | reverse complement strand
TATAATATTCTGCTGTCAGAAGGACGGGAAGTCAGTACGGGGCTGTTTATGGAACAATAACCAATATCCAGCCGAAAAAACCTGACTAATCCATGATGCTGAAATCTGCCCAGGTTGTCCAACCTCCAAGGTTCACTTCAGTGTATCCTCTTCTGGCGGATCATTTCCCTGAAAAGGTGATAAAATCCGGCTTCTGTCCACACCGTGCTGTACCGAATTCGAGAAAAACGACTGAGTAAAACATGAACATGCGCTTACTGATTTCAGCCTTGGGCACTGTTTTTTTATTCCTGCCTCCAGTCAACGCTCATGCAACAGACGTAGAAGCTCGTGGTTCATATCAACGTGCTGACGGATCTGTACGTAATTTTAAGGTGCTGGATGGCGATGTATTACGCCCCGGCGACAGATTTCAAATTATTCTTTCCGCCGATACGCCGATATATTATTCAGTCGTGTATGTATCCAGAAACGGAGAAATAGCACAAATATCCCCCCCCGGAGAACAACCGGGGAAGATTGCCGCCGGCGTGAAGCAATATGTGCCGGGCAGCGATAATTATTTTGCACTTGACAGTAACGGCGGGCGGGAGCTCATGTACGTCATTACTGATGAGCAGAATTTGAAAAATCTGCCTGCGATGCTCAGTCAGGCCCAGCAGATCGGGAATATACCCGAAGAAATACATCGCTTCCTGCAAGACCAGTTCAAACAGGTCGATAAAATGGAGATCGTCAATACGGGCACGGAGACTGAGGTATTAAAAGATAATGTCACCAGCGGACTGGTGCAGGATATTACGCAATCCTACTTGATCAATCCATGGTCAGAACTTCAAATCAGAGAGGTGGAACAAGAAGTGCGCCGCCGCTCTGCAGACAACTCCATTCCGGCAGAGGTCAGGCGCCGCGCCCGCGAAGTACGCTCATTATTGAGCCAGCCTGCAGGAGCACCAGACGGTTCGTCACTCCGAATGGTCACTGCTTCTCAATCAACGGATAGAAAAAATCAGGCCGCCCCAGGCAGAGCCGAAACGGCTTTTAACAATACGCAGGATGATGCTGTTGATACCCAATCTGTAGCGACCGAGGTAACAACAGTAAGGCCTCAAGATACTCAACGCATCGCAGCACGACAGGCCGCCGAAGAAGCTCGTCGCCTGGAAGAGCAACGACTTGCTCAAATAGCCGCCGAAGAAGCCTCCAGACTCGAAGAAGAACGCAGAACCACCGAAAAAGCAAAACTTGAAAGGGAACGACAGCAACGAGAAGCTCAACGCATCGCAGAATTGCAGGCCGCTGAAGAAGCACGTCGTCTGGAGGAACAACGACTTGCTCAAATAGCCACTGAGGAAGTCTCCAGACTCGAAGAAGAACGCAGAACCACCGAAAAAACAAAACTTGAAAAGGAACGACAACAACAAGAAGCTCAACGCATCGCAGCACTAAAGGCCAACGAAGAAGCTCGTCGTCTGGAAGAGCAACGACTTGCTCAAATAGCCACTGAGGAAGCCTCCAGACTCGAAGAAGAACGCAGAGCCACCGAAAAAGCAAAACTTGAAAAGAAACGACAGCAACAGGAAGCTCAACGCATCGCAGAATTACAGGCCGCTGAAGAAGCACGTCGTCTGGAGGAACAACGACTTGCTCAAGCAGCAGCCAGTGCAGAAGCCGACAGACTGGAAGCAGAGCGCAGGATACTGGAGAAACAGTTAAGAGCTGAACAGATACAGGCTGAAGAAACAGTGGATACGCAGGAAATTGTGACCGACAGGGAACCCTTCGAGAACGACTCCCAAACGATACCGGCAGAACTCTCGGACAGTGTCCCAGAAATCCGCGAGGATAACGAGCAAACTGTGTCTGCAGACGAGTCCGAGGCTGGTGATGTCGGGGAGACGATACTATCCGAGATCGAAGAGGCTGCCATTACTTCGGTCAAGCCACGTGAACCGGTTGTTGTTCTCCAGTCAAAGAGCAGTCCCGAAGTGAAATCCCTTTCGGTTCCTGCACCTCAAAGGGAAGCGGTTGCCGGCAACAACCCTGATGAGGAACAGCTCAGAAACCTGTATGCCCGTGTTGCTTCGGCAATCGTTTCCATCCGAACGGATAATGACGATCAGGCCGCAGGCTTTATGCTGAATAGGCAGGGAAATATACTGACCAGTTGGCATGTTATTGAGGGCGTCAGCGATATCGACATTGAGTTTATGGCAATATCCGGTGCACCTCGCAGTTATAAGGCGCGTGTAATCAAGCATAATAAATTCAGAGATCTGGCTCTGCTTGAACTGGTAGATCCACCCACCGGCATCCAACCAATTCAGATGGCGGAGCTGGCATTGCCCGATGCCGGCACCAAAGTTCGTGTATTCGGTCAAAAAGACGGCCAGATATGGGCTACAGATGATGCAGTGATAACGCGCGTTGCGAAAAATTTCACCTGGTTCTCGGCAGGCAATGTTATCCATAGAGGGGAAATTCTGCAGGTGGATTTGCCGGAGGATGGCAAAAATATCGGTTCGCTGGTAACCGATATGGACTATCGAATGCTGGGGATAAAGAGCTTTTCCGGCAAAAAAACCGGGAGAACCTACGCAGTATCCACGCACACTATCAATGATTTTCTGAATTCGGAATAACCGGTCATCCATCTCGCGGAGGTGTTATTCGATCTGTACTGCCGTTGCAGGCCTGGATATCGAAAACCAGAACATAGATCGCCTGACCTCATCAATCGTGATGGCAGTATAGCAGGGCACCATGGCTATCGGGATGCCTGACTTAATCGGGCTCTTCCTTATGATAGATGAATATTCATCGACCTATATGTCAGATACCAAAAACAGGATATTGACTCAGCTGGCATCGGGGAACATTATTCCCGGAAGTCGGCTTGCAGAGATTTGCGGCATTTCGAGGGCAGCAGTATGGAAACATATCGAATCATTACGCGGCAGCGGGGTAATGATTGATGCCATTCACGGCAGAGGCTACTGGATCCGGCGAGGGATGAACCTGCTGAACCAACAGACCATCCGTCAATATCTTTCAAGCCCCGTTGGCCTGACACTGCATCAACAGGTATCTTCTACAAACAGCTGGCTGATGCGGCAACTGGGGGCTGAAGTTACCGGACCACATGTCTGCATTGCCGAACGACAAACAGCAGGACGGGGAACGAAAGGGCGAACATGGCAGTCTCCTTATGGAACCAACCTTTATTGCTCCCTTTACTGGCGCTTTGACTATGCGCCATGCGAGCTGGGCGGCTTAAGTCTGGCAGTGGCCATTTCTCTTGTAAATGCCCTGGGTCAGCTCAAAGTCAGAGACGTGAAAATAAAATGGCCGAATGATCTACATACGCCAAAAGGTAAACTGGGTGGTATATTGATTGATATGTCGGCCGAAACACAAGGGCCCAGTGATGTGGTTATCGGCATTGGCCTCAATATTGGTATGCCGGAAAAACTACGGTCGGCAATTGATCAGCCGGTCGCGGACATACACGATGACAAGAATGCTGAAAAAGATCGAAATATCATCGCGGTGGCCACTATAAATGCCCTGATTAGCGGGTGCGAAAATTTCGCAGACCATGGCTTTTCAGGCTTTGTGCAACAATGGGAGCCGCTTGATATGTCACTCAACCAGCAGGTCAGACTGACCACTCCGGACCGGTTGATTGAGGGCATCGCCTGCGGGGTCAATGAGCGGGGCATGTTACGAATAAAGACCAGTCATAAAATTGAAGAATTTGCTTCGGGCGATGTTTCCATGAGGATTAATAATGAAACTACTAATTGATGCGGGCAATACGCGCGTTAAATGGTGTTGGTATGACGGTGAGGACCTGCCTCTGGAACCTGAAAGCGCCGAATATGAGGACCTGGAAAACAGCGGCGCAGATCTGTTTCAGGTTGATGGACCGGCCGCCGATGATATTCTGATCTGTAATGTCGGCGGCGAAGAATTGGCAGAAAATTTCCGCCAGATATTTTCAGGTTGGCAACTGACACCAAAATTTCTATGCAGCACCGGACAGTGTGGTGCTGTTCAAAATGCCTATAAAAACCCAGAACAGCTCGGCGTGGACCGCTGGATGGCATTGCTGGGCGCATGGGCTATTCAGCAGGATGCTGTCTGTATCGTCGATTGCGGGACAGCGGTCACCATTGATGTCCTGAATGATGAAGGGAGGCACCTTGGAGGCATGATCGTGCCGGGTATGGAGCTTATGCAGGATGCTCTGGGCGACGAAACCGGCGGCATCCATATCGAGGATGTGGATAAGAATGACAGCGGTACCGGTTTACTGGCAGCCGATACCGGCAATGCCATTGAGGCCGGAACCCTGTATGCGCTGGTTGCCCTGATAGACAGGGTCAGGCAGGATGTCGCCATCGAACTGGATATTAACCTGCCGCTACTTATCAGCGGTGGAGACGCCGATCTGATCCAGCCGCTGCTGAGCTGTGAATCAACCTATGAACCGATGTTAATATTTCAGGGAATACTGGCTGCTGAGGAAGGGTTTTTGGATTAATGCGATTACTGTTTTTATTTCTTGTACTGGTCAACGGGCTTATTTATTACTGGTTCACCACCAACCAGCAATCTGTGAATGCGGCACCGGCAGCCCCCGGCGACAATGCACCAAAACTGGTGCTCCTCAGCGAAAGTGATCGTGATTTTAGTTCGGAAAATATCAATGCCCCCACCGATCAGGTAGCTGCCAAAAGCGACCCCAGGACATGTTTTACGCTTGGCCCTTTTATGAATCAGGAATCCATACTGGAAGCCAGTGAAAAGCTGCTGCTTTCCGGGTATCCATTCACAAAACGCGCCAGCGAGAAAAAGGAACAGATTGGCTACTGGGTCTATCTGCCGCCATTTGCAACGCTGGACGCAGCCCAGAAAAAGGCACAGGAATTCAAGCTGCTCGGCGACAAGCATTACTATGTCATAAAACCACCCTCGGACTACGCATACGGAATTGCACTGGGTGTATTTAAAGACAGAGCAAACGCCGAGAAACGCCACCGGCAGATCAAAAACCTGGGCTATAATGCCCGACTGGAAGGGCGTTTCCGACAAAACCCGGTGTACTGGCTGGATTATGTCGAATCTGATAACGGCAAGGGCTTCGATAACAGCGAGCTGCCCGGTTCGCAGATTTACTCCCGGGCCTGCGAGACAACCGTTGCCGACGGTCAGACTCTGCCGTAGAATGCGCCCCCAGGCCGGGTAATGCCGATGTAGCACAATTGGTAGTGCAACTGATTTGTAATCAGTAGGTTGGGAGTTCAAGTCTCTCCATCGGCACCACTTATCATACCACCATACAATGTACCGGAGCATTGATGTACCCGCAGACGACAACCAACACCTTGAAATCAGGCTATCCGGCACCAGCTATCAACCAAGGTAACCACTGGATAAATCATCCAGAAAATCACATGACAAGTCAGGAGAAATACAATGAGCATACAAGTTCCCAGCAGAGATAGTGACGGCTATCTTGAAGATATGAATGAATGGACGCCTGAAATCGGCCGCGCCATGGCTCAGGCGGATGGTGTCGAAATCAGCGATGAGCAGTGGGAGCAAATCATGCGGGCACGCGAGTATTATGAAGATCAGGGTACCGTGCCTGCCATCCGTAAGTTTGCGAAGTATGTCGGCACCGATCAAAAGATTCTGTTCAAGCAATGGATGACCGGTCCAATGAAGCCGATCACCAAGTACGGCGGTCTGCCCAAACCGACAGGCTGTGTATAGAGCTTTTGATACCTCCCATTTCCGGCCTCCTTGCCGGGAAAAAAGGGCGTGCTAACTCACGACAGCCGATACAACAAACACCGGGTCGGAATGCAGCATCCTGTCGGCATATTGATCATCCTGAGGGCGCAATAATCCGCGGACCGTTTCCGTTTCGAACTGCTTCAACCCCTGAGTCCTGAGGAAATAATCCAACACCATGCCCAGCCTCTCAAATGGATGTAGTTCAGACCAGATCACGATCGCTTTGGGCGGAAACCAGCGATCCGAAAAACTCACGAGTATCCTGCCTCCCGGTCTGGTCACACGGACAATTTCCTCCATAACCTCCAATGGCCTGATGAGGTATTCAATGGAAAGGCTACATAATGTGATATCGAATCGGTCGGCTTCAAAAGGCAGAGTGGTTTGCCTGTTCAGATCATGCATGACGTACCGGTTAAGTCCCGGATTAGCCTCCATCTCTCTGGCATTCATACCCAGACCGGTAACATCCACATCATCGACATCAGGCAAATGCGATTCGTAACCGCCCATTAAATCAAGTACTTTTATGCCGGGCTCTATATACCGCGCATAAATTTGAGCGATCTGGCGCGAACATTCAGGGTCGATATGATTGATGAGACGGTCCTGCCTGTAAAAAATCTCATCGTCTGCTTCATCAACACGATAAAACCCTTCTTGTCTGTAAAAGTCGGCACCCTGAGGCAGGGGTTTCTGAATACCGATACCACTGATAAGTGCCTCATAGACAGCATCATTACAACGCCCACCGCGCTCTTCCTTGCCGGTATAACGGCTGCCATCAACCCGCAGGCTGACTTCAATCTCATGCTTGGCAAGGGGATGATTCAGATCGATCTGAAAATCTTTTTCATCGACACTGAGAACGCGGAGCGGCAGAAACTCTTCGGCAGTAATCCCGGCATGACCGGCAATAATGCGGCGCGGATAAAAACGTCCCCGCTGAGGTGCGATGCGAATCTTTGCCTTTCCAATCGGCTGGATCGCACCTTTCGGCAGGGTCATAATATTGGAATCAGCATACACCGGTATCAGATCGTTGGCCGGCATGGATTCTGTGACCCACTCTCCATCAGGAGCATCGATCAACCTGCCTCCCAGCGTGCCGGGAAAGAAATCACGCCAGAAATTGATGGACTGATAATAGTGACGCTCCGTATGTCTGGCCTGTTCACTGGCCCAGACAATTTTCAGTTCAATATCGGCATAGGTTGAGTGGTCCATGAGTGTATCCCGTGCTTCCAGTGATCCACAGATTATGCCCGACAGGCGGACGCATCGCAGTAACCGGGCAACCGTACAGATTCAACTGGAATTCCCTCGCTTGTAAATACGGGAGACTATCAGAAGCGCAACCATGGCAGAAGGGCTTATATCAGCATCGGAGAATACCGGGAATTATTTGATTTCTTTCAGAAGATTCTGACGAAGCTTCTGTAAGGTTTGTGCTATGAATACCACCTTTTTCTCATCGCCTGAATTTGGCTTAGCATTATTTGCTTGTTCTTTTGGTTTTTCCTTATTGTTTGAGTCGGTAGCGTTCATAATTTTGTGTCATTGACTTAAACTGATATGAACTGATTTGATTAAGGAGATGATATATGAAAACCCATATTGGCTTTGATAT
>JAJDYQ010000103.1 GCA_022825085.1 Gammaproteobacteria bacterium | reverse complement strand
ATGGATTACGTATGAATGAAAGACAATTAAACAACAAATCAAGAGAATCCTGATTTATTTGTGTTTGGTTTTATCCTGCTTTCAAGAAAATCTCTCGAAAGCAACATGGCGAGTCCTTCATTCCATATCAGAACACTAAATGGATGTTCAAGAACCATCTTTTTGATTCTTGGCTATTGTTGATATAATTCCCATATGAAAACTACCTGTTTCAAGGCCTATGATATTCGTGGCCGCATACCCGATGAACTGGATGAGGCATTGGCCTGCCGCATTGCATATGCCTATGCGCAGGTACTGAAGCCGAAAAATATGGTTGTGGGACGCGATATTCGTCTCAGCAGTGCGGATATTGCCGCTGCCGTGATTCGTGGTTTGCGTCTGGCCGGTGTTGATGTCCATGACATCGGGGTGTGTGGTACCGAGAATATTTATTTCTCGACTGCCAATGAAAAAATGTCCGGCGGTATTATGGTTACGGCAAGCCATAACCCTCCTGACTACAATGGTCTGAAAGTGGTGCGCGAGGATGCCCGTCCGGTCGGCCGGGAAACCGGATTGACAGATATTCGGGCCATGGTGGAGAACGATGATCTGGTGTTGCCGGTGGAAGAAACAGGCGACCTTTATCAGCTTGATCCCTGGGAAAGCTATATTGCGCATTTGCTGGATTACGTTGATGTGCAGCGGTTGAAACCCATGAAAGTGCTGGTAAACCCCGGCAATGGTGGCGCAGGGCTTGTCATACGGCGTCTTCGGGGCAGACTTCCCTTTGAGTTTGTGGAGATGGACTTTGAGCCGGATGGCACATTTCCGAACGGGGTACCCAACCCCTTACTGCCGGAAAACCAGAACCGAACCGCTGAGCGGGTCAGGGCCGAAGGGGCTGCACTCGGTATCGCCTGGGATGGTGATTATGACCGTTGTTTCCTGTTCGATGAAAACGGCGGATTTGTCAATGGTTATTATCTTGTCGGCCTGATTGCTGCCGAGTTACTGAGTCAGTCACCGGGCGAGGGCATTGTATATGAACCGCGTTTGACCTGGAACACGATCAGGGTCATTGAATCTGCCGGTGGCAGACCGCTTAAGAGTAGAGCGGGTCATTCATTTATCAAGCAGGTCATGCGCGAGGAGAATGCCATCTATGGCGGTGAAATCAGTGGTCATTATTATTTCCGGCGGTTCTCCTATTGTGACAGCGGTATGATTCCGTGGCTGCTGGTAGCTGCGCTGATGAACCGTACCGGTAAATCATTATCCGGGCTGGTGTCCGATTATCAGCGGAGCTTTCCGGCGAGTGATGAGATTAATACCACTGTTGCTGATTCTGCCGATGTGATGCGTCGAGTGGAGGTCGAGTTTGCCACGGATGAGGTTGAGATAGATCGAATTGACGGTATCAGTCTGGAGTTCCCGGACTGGCGCTTTAACCTGCGTGCGTCGAATACTGAACCGTTGTTGAGGCTGAATGTCGAGACGCGCCGCGATAGCTCTTACCTTCAATCCCGTGTTGATGAAGTGGTAGCCAGTATTCGCCGGAATTCATAATGATCATGCAGCTAAGCGGGCAGTTTATTCAGTGTTTTTGTTCCAACTCCTGTCAGGTCGAGTGATTTTGGTTATGATTGGATCATTATTGCCGGAGGCAGGAAATGAACCAAACCCCTGACCAACTTGTGGGTCATCTGGACGATCTACAGTCTTATCTGCGTCACGAGCAACCGATATTGGCGAACCTGATTGATGAATACCGCAATCTGGACAGGCTGGCTTATAAAATGGGTCTGCTGCCGCGCAATCAGAGCTATGCCGATCAGATTTCATGGTGGCCCCTGATTTCGATTCTGGGGACTTTTTCCGCCGGCAAATCGACTTTTATCAACGACTATCTGGGTTTCTCGCTGCAACGTACCGGCCATCAGGCGGTGGATGACAAATTTTCCGTGATTTGCTACTCATCCGATGGTCAATCTCATCTGCTGCCGGGGACTGCGCTGGATGCCGACCCGCGTTTTCCCTTTTATTCTGTAGGGCGTGAAGTTGAGTCGGCAGTTTTGGGGGAGGGCCGCCGGTTGGATAGCTATCTCCAGCTTAAAACCTGTCCCTGCGACAGGCTGAAAGGGAAAATACTGGTTGATTCACCCGGATTCGATGCCGATGATCAGCGCACAGCTACCCTGCGCATCACTGACCGTATTATACGACGTTCGGATCTGGTGCTGGTCTTTTTTGATGCACATCGCCCGGAACCCGGCGCTATTCGCGATACGCTTGAGCATCTCGTTGAAAAGGCGGTGGGGCATTATGATTCGACCAAGTTCATATATATATTGAATCAGATAGATGTCACCGCCGATGAAAATAATCTGGAAGATGTGGTGGCTTCATGGCAACGGGCGCTGGCCCAGAAGGGCTTGACGGCAGGCAGGTTTTATCGTGTTTTCAGCCTGACGGCAGGCACGCATATTGAGAATGAAGAGGCCGCCCGGCGGTTGCTTGAATGGCGTGAGCAGGATATGGCTGAACTGGAGCAGTGTTTTAAGCGGGTTGAAATGCAGAGGGTTTATCGTGTGGCAAACAATCTGCGTCAGCTCTGTATGGATATCGAGTCGGTTATTGTACCGGACCTGAAAAAGCGGCTTGCTGACTGGCGTCGTTTTGTATTGATTGGGGATGCCGCTATGCTTTTTCTTGTGGCCATATTGGCTGTTTTCTGGTTTCTGTCCGGTGGCTATTCCGCGCTCCAGTCGGTTTTGGACAGTAAGGTATTGACAACGCTGCTGTCTGTGTTTCTGGTCGCAATCTGTCTAGCTTTTCATTTTGGCCTGCGTAGCATCGGGCGGCGCTGGTATCGTCCTGTGGCTGGCAAACTCCCTGAACGTCTGGCGGCTCATAAATATCTGGATCAGGCTTTTCTTGATTCGACAACTGCGCTGAGAAGTATATTCTGGTCCGTACCCGCCGGTTGGAACTTCCTGACACGCCGCCATCTGGCAGGGATATTTGCACGTTCCGGTGAATTTATCAGAAATCTGAACGATCAGTATATCGCACCTGATGGAAAAGAGAGCCCAGGTACCACTGATTCCACTGAAAGCGGGGTGGCCGGTACAGCATCGCCTGACGCCGGTCCTGAAACAGGGAAACAGTCCGGTCGGCCGACAGCTTGAAAAAACGGCGAAATTCTGATGAAGTCAGGGTTCGTTAAATGATTTGCCGATGGTGGTCAGATTGACAGATAACAAGTATCGAGGCAGGATCGGAACTGCTATGAAGCGACTGAAAAAAAATCCGCCGAGCGGGCGGCTGATGCTGATCATCGTTGGCCTTTTATTAGGTCTGATGCAGCCGGGGCAGGCGGAACAGGCAGTTTATGGACTCCAGGGCAGGATTCAGCAACAGGCTGGAAATGTCCGCCATGTTCCGGTACAGATTATGGAAATTGGCGGTGCCGCAACACTGGGTGGGACCGTCATCCCTTTTCAGGAGGTAACGCTGGCGGCCCAGTTGCCCGGACGGGTTGAATATATTGCCGGTGTAGAGGGTGACTGGTACAAAAGCGGTACAGAGCTGGTTCGTATCGATGACGATGACCTGCTGGCACAACAACGTTCGGCTTTCGCCGAGCTGGAAAATGCCCATCTGGCGATGAGAAATGCCGGCGTGCAGTATAACCGTGAGCTCTGGGCGCCACAGTCACGCAGTATCAGCCGTATTCCGGGAATGGGAATGCCAGCGCTTTTCGATCAAGTATTTACCCGCAACTTTGGCAACATGGCAGGTTATGGAAATTCGGATGTTGATCGTTACAGTGACCTCTATGCCCAGGGTACGCAACTCAATCAGAGTCGTTCCAGAGTTACCCAGGCCCAGTCCCGTCTCGATGAGATCGCAGCCAGATTAAGGGATAGCCGTGCAGTGGCTCCATTTGACGGAGTGATTGCACGCAAACTGGTTGAGATCGGCGATACCGTACAGCCAGGGCAGCATCTAATGGTATTTTCTAACCTTGAATATTTGCAGGTTAAAATTGATGTTCCATCGAGATTGATGCAGGGGCTTATGGGAATCGAATTTGTAACGGTACGACTGGATGATGCCGATAAAACGCTGACCATGGGGCGCATTGCACAAAAGTATCCGATTGCGGACCCTGAACGCTATACCGTGACCGTCAAAATCGATCTGAAAAAGGATGTTCCTGCCCGTCCGGGGATGTATGCTGAAGTGATCATCCCGGAACCGGATGCCCGAAAAAGGAAACAGATTGTTATTCCCGGCAACGCAATAGCGAATAAACGGCGTGGCAGTATGCCGGCCGTTTATGTATGGAATGAAGAAAAACAGAGAAAGGAACGTCGCTACGTTCGCCTGGGGACGCAGGTAGATAGCGAACGCATTACCGTTCTTTCCGGTCTGGATGAGAACGATATGCTTGTCATTGATGACTGGCGTTGAGTGGCTGCAATCCGGGGAGGTTCTGGCGAGTCTGTTTCGGACTTTTATTTTTAAGGGGTCGTTACACAGTGGCGAAGGCGATATGTGATAGTTCAACCGGATTTATTAAATTGAAAAGATACCTGACAATCATAGCGATCACCGGAAAACAGAAGCGGATATTGCCGCACGGGATACGATGATGAGCAGTGTAGCACCAGAGGAACAGCACCTCGGACTTGCCGGGCGCATGGCGCAGGCATTTGTCCATTCTCCGATCACACCACTGCTGTTCTTTGCCATGCTGGCCATGGGGCTGATGGGGCTGTTACTGACACCTCGTCAGGAAGACCCACAGATTTCCGTGCCCATGATTGATATCTATGTTCAGTATCCAGGTGCGACGGCAATTGAGGTTGCCAGTCTGGCGATTGAACCACTGGAGCGCATCATGAGTGAAATTCCTGGCGTCAAGCATGTTTATTCCGCCACGGAACGTGGTCAGGGCATGGTTACTGTGCGCTTTATTGTTGGCGAGAAGATGGGGCCGTCCATTGTCAAGGTTCACGACAAAATACAGTCGAACATGGACAAAATGCCGCCGGGCATACGCCCGCCGCTGGTCAAGCCCGTCGGTATTGATGACGTTCCCGTTGTGACATTGACACTGTGGTCCGAAAACCTGGATCAAGGGCAGTTAAGAACACTATCAAATGATGTTTTACAGCGCCTCAAGGAGATACCGGATACCGGTTCGGGCTTTGTTGTCGGGGGGTTGCGCGAACAGATTCGTGTGCAGGTCAGGCCGGAACGCCTTTCCGGTTACAATGTCAGTCTGGATCTGGTTGCACAGACTATTCGAACCGCAAACAGTGAACTGAAAGCAGGTGATACAGAATCTTCCGGTAAATACTTTACGGTCTATACGGGTTCATTTCTGCGCACTGCTGATGACATTGCCAACCTGGTGATAGCCACACGCAATGATGCTCCGATCTATGTCCGCGATGTAGCCGATGTAACCGAAGGGCCTGAGGAGCCAAAGAGTCTGGTGACATACTATAGCGGCCACAAGCATGGCGACCAGATTGCTGCACGTGGTGTGCCGGCTGTAACAATTGCCATTGCAAAGAAAGTAGGTAGTAATGGCGTTACTGTTGCTGAAAATATACTGAACAAGATTGAGGCATTAAGCAGCGATAGAACCGGTTTGATTACGCCCGATGTTCATGTCGAAGTCACACGTAACTATGGTGAAACGGCACGTAACAAGGTGAATGCCCTTATTTTGAAGCTGTTTATAGCAACGGGTGCCGTGACCCTGCTTGTCTGGTTTTTTCTGGGCTGGAGGCCGGCTCTGGTCGTCACTCTTGTTATACCCGTTGTATTATTAATGACCGTATTTTCCGCCTGGATCGGGGACTTTACGATTGACCGGGTCAGTTTGTTTGCCTTGATTTTCTCCATTGGTATTCTGGTGGACGATGCCATTGTGGTGATTGAAAACATTTACCGACGCTGGCTGGAAAAAGGTGTAACCGATACGGCGACAGCGATTGACGCAGTTCGGGAAGTTGGTAATCCGACCATTCTGGCGACTTTCACTGTGGTTGCTGCTCTTATGCCAATGGCCTTTGTCAGCGGTTTGATGGGGCCTTATATGTCACCGATTCCGATGCTGGGATCAGTGGCAATGATTATTTCATTATTTGCGGCCTTTGTTTTTGTGCCCTACCTGGCGATGAGGATTAAACCGGGTATGGCAGCTCTGCACAAAGCGGAAGAAGCGGAGCACAAAGACAATGAGCGGGTTTCAAGTGTCCTCGATAAAATCCTGCTCCCTCTGATTGAGGATAGTAAAAAGGGTCGGATTTTTCTGGTTGGACTGATCGTCATATTCTTTCTGGTGTGCTCCATGTTCCTGCTGAAGTGGGTGCCTGTAAAGATGTTGCCCTATGACAACAAGCCTGAATTCAATGTTGTGATTAACATGCCGGCTGGTACAGCACTGCCGGAAACGGCCAATCTGACGAACAGAATTGCGGAGCATATCCGTGATGGTGTGCCGCATATTACAGCAATGCAGACCTATGTTGGAACGGCCAGACCATTTGATTTTAATGGCATGGTTCGTCATTACTATCTGAGAAACAGACCATGGCAGGCTGAGATACAGGTACAGTTGACCGACAAAAATGAGCGCGACGAGTCCAGTCACGAGCTGGCGGTAATGGCGCGAAAAGTAATGAATGAAATTGTGGCTGACTACAATAATGCA
>JAJDYQ010000075.1 GCA_022825085.1 Gammaproteobacteria bacterium | reverse complement strand
TCCAGAAGATGGAATTGATTGAAAAGAGCAATCCAGAGTGGTTGGATTTATATGGAGAATTGGTTTGAGTGGATTCCTGCTTTCGCAGGAATGACAGAGGCTTGGTTTGAGTGGATTCCTGCTTTCGCAGGAATGACAGAGGAGGATCCCCGGTTTGTATTAGTCCGGCCCCGCCTTTTTGACGGTCAGGGTATTTTCCTGAGCCTGTTATTCGACGAATGTCAAAGCCCGTCATTCCTGCGCAAGCAGGAATCCAAAGGAAACGGCCATCCCACGCGAAAAGCAAATAGAAAAATGGAGGCATCAGTGGAAGCCCGTCATTCCTGCGAAAGCAGGAATCCAGAAGATAGAGTTGATTGAAAAGAGCAATCCAGAGTGGGTGGATTTATATGGAGAATTGGTTTGAGTAGATTCCTGCTTTCGCAGGAATGACAGAGGAGGATATGCAATGACACGAGGCAACATACTGGTGAATGGCATGTCAAGACTGTATCCCCGGTCAAGCCAGAGATGACGGAGGCGCAGGAATGACAGAGCCGGATCCCCTGTTTGTATCACTCCGGCCCCGCTTTTTTGATGGTCAGGGTATTTTCCTGAGCCTGCTATTCGACGAATGTCAAAGCCCGTCATTCCTGCGAAAGCAGGAATCCAAAAGCTGCTCCCATTTGGGTTTTGTCTGTCGCTTGATTATCGTCGTTGCTTTTTCTGTTCGTTGTTGTTACTCTGCGCCCCCTTTTAACGAGTGTCCTGGAATTTGTCCTATGCGTCAGCCTCTGGTAGCCGGTAACTGGAAGATGAACGGTTCCCGCGACAGTATCAATCATTTGCTGGACGGCATCCTTGCCGGTATCGGGTCGGTGAAAAAATCCGAGGTTGCGGTGTGTGTGCCGTATGTCTATCTGCAGCAGGTCTGTGACAGGCTCACGGGTACCGCTGTGGCCTGGGGGGCGCAGAATATCAATGATCATGACTCCGGTGCCTATACCGGTGAAATATCGGGCTCCATGTTAAAGGATTTTGGTTGCCGGTATGTCATTGTCGGGCATTCTGAACGCCGTACTCTGTATGGAGAATCGGAGCAGGATGTTGCGGTGCGCTTCAAGGCGGCTCTGGCGCATGGGTTGGTGCCTGTTCTTTGTGTGGGTGAGTTGTTGCAGGAGCGTGACAGAGGCATGACGAATGAGGTTGTCACGCGCCAGCTCGATGCTGTTATAGAAGATGTGGGCATCGATGCTATCGGTCGCTGTGTGATCGCCTATGAACCTGTATGGGCGATTGGTACCGGCAAGGTGGCTACGCCTATGCAGGCGCAGGAGGTACATGCCATGATTCGTGCCCGATTGGCCGGACTGAGCGAGGATGTTGCGGCCCGTGTCCGTATTCTTTATGGTGGCAGCATGAAGCCTGCAAATGCCGGCGAGCTTATTCGTATGGATGATATTGACGGTGGCCTGATCGGTGGGGCATCGCTTAAGGCCAAGGATTTTCTTGAAATCTGTGCGGCGGCAGGCTGATATGCTGCCATTGTTGCTTTTTTATGCTTTGACGGAACCGGGATCGGTTAGTCAGGCTTTTCTTTAATGTGATATGGATTTTCTATGTACACTGCATTGGTAATTATTGATGTGCTTCTGGCATTGGCTCTCGTTGGCCTTATCCTGTTGCAGCAGGGCAAGGGGGCTGATGCCGGTGCTGCGTTTGGTAGCGGTTCTGCCGGTACGGTATTCGGTGCTGCTGGCAGTGCATCATTGCTGCAGAAAACAACGACATGGCTGGCAGCCGGTTTTTTTGTGGTGACTCTGGGTTTGTCCATTCTGGCTAAAGAACGTGTCCATGAGGCCGCCAGCCGTGTGCAGCGCACCAGTGTGGTTGAAGGTGTCCAGCCTGAGGGGCAGCCTGCCTCGCCAGCGACGCAGACGGCAGCAGATTCGATTTCCGAAGTAGAGTTCAAGCCGCAGGGCGTGGATTCGATACCGACCGAGGGAGGTGTTTCCGTGCCGGAGGTGCCGGTCGTGGGCGAGCAGGATCCGGGTCTGCCTGTCCCGGACAGTATTCCAGATAACCCGGTACCGGTTGAGTAGCTTAAACCGCCGATGTGGTGGAATTGGTAGACACGCTATCTTGAGGGGGTAGTGGCGCAAGCCGTGCCGGTTCGACTCCGGCCATCGGCACCATAAAAATTGGTTGACAGGGCAGAGGCAACAGGGCTTGACTCAGGTGGATTGACAGTAGCGCCGGCATCGCCTATAGTTGCCTCTCTAATGTGGTACGGGCGGCCGGGATGGTTGCCATAACGGCATACATGGGAGGGTTCATGCTGGAAAATTATCTGCCGATTTTATTGTTTCTGGTGGTGGCGCTGTTGTTTGGTATCGGCTCTCTGGCGGCCGGCTTTGTACTTGGGCCGCGGCGTCCGGATGACCAGAAAAATTCTCCCTTCGAGTGTGGGTTTGAGGCATTCGAAGATGCCCGGATGAGGTTTGATGTCCGTTACTATCTGGTGGCCATCCTGTTTATCATCTTCGATCTGGAGATTGCCTTTCTGTTTCCCTGGGCTGTTGTTCTGGAAAACCTGGGCCCACAACAGTTCTTTGCCATGATTGCCATGGGTGTATTTCTGCTGATTCTTGTCGTAGGCTTTGTTTATGAATGGAAGAAAGGTGCCCTTGAGTGGGAGTAGGAGCCGGTTATGAGCGTTGAAAATCTTTTGCAGGAAGGTTTTGTTACCACATCCGCGGACAGGTTGATTAACTGGGCTCGAACAGGTTCTCTGTGGCCGATGACTTTTGGCCTTGCCTGTTGCGCGGTAGAAATGATGCATGCCGGTGCTTCACGCTATGATCTGGATCGCTTTGGTGTTGTGTTTCGTCCCAGCCCGCGTCAGTCAGATGTCATGATCGTGGCCGGTACCCTGTGTAATAAAATGGCTCCCGCGCTTCGCAGAGTCTATGATCAGATGGCTGAACCCCGCTGGGTTATTTCCATGGGCTCCTGTGCCAACGGTGGTGGCTATTATCATTATTCCTATTCGGTGGTGCGTGGTTGCGACCGTATTGTTCCTGTCGATATCTATGTGCCGGGTTGTCCGCCGACCGCCGAAGCTCTGCTGTATGGCATTGTTCAGCTGCAGGAAAAAATCAGGCGCACCGATACGATCGCGCGGTAATATGGAGTCGTCACTCGTACAGCTTGGGGATGCACTGGAGTCGTCATTGGCTGGCAGGATTACGGCGTCAGTGGTCGCTCTGGGTGAGCTGACGGTGGATATCCGGGCGGCTGATGTGATTGATGTGTGTGTGGCATTGCGCGATGATTTTTCGTTTGATCAGCTGATCGATGTCTGTGGTGTTGATTATTCTCATTATGGACTTGATGAGTGGCAAACCGGTTCCGCTTCGGGAACGGGCTTTTCCCGTGGCTTTAATGCGGTAACCCATGGGCGCGGTCGGGATATGAAGCAGGCCGGGGGTGACCTTAAACATCCAGCACGCTATGCGGTTGTGTATGGCTTGCTATCTGTTTCCAAAAATCGGCGTATCCGGGTCAGGGCCTGGTGCCCCGAAGATGATATGCCGCTGATTAAGAGTGTCGTCGAGGTATGGCCGTCGGCTGACTGGTTTGAGCGTGAGGCCTTTGATCTGTTCGGTATTGTTTTTGAGGGTCATCCGGATCTGCGTCGAATCCTGACCGATTATGGCTTCGTTGGTCATCCTTTCCGCAAGGACTTTCCTCTCAGTGGTAATGTCGAGATGCGCTATGATGCCGGTAAAGGCCGTGTGATTTATGAGCCGGTCAGTATTGAACCGCGGGTGCTTGTGCCCCGTGTTATCAGGAAGGAGTCGGGTCGTGAGGGGCAGACCGATGCCTGAGATCAGAAACTTTACCATGAATTTCGGGCCCCAGCATCCAGCGGCGCATGGTGTATTGCGATTGGTTCTCGAAATGGATGGCGAGACCATTACCCGTGCTGACCCGCATATCGGGTTGTTGCATCGTGCGACTGAAAAGCTGGCTGAGTCCAAGCCTTTTAATCAAAGCATTGGTTATATGGATCGCCTGGATTATGTGTCCATGATGTGTAACGAGCATGCCTATGTGATGACCATTGAAAAGCTGCTCGGTATCGAGGTGCCGGAGCGTGCACAGTATATCCGGACTATGTTCGATGAGATTACCCGTATCCTCAATCATCTGCTGTGGCTGGGTGCCCATGGCCTCGATATTGGTGCCATGACGGTGTTTTTGTATTGCTTTCGTGAGCGCGAAGATTTGATGGATGCTTATGAGGCGGTATCGGGTGCGCGTTTGCATGCCACTTATTATCGCCCCGGTGGTGTGTACCGCGATCTGCCGGATCAGATGCCACAGTATAAAAAATCACGCTGGCATTCGCAAAAGGAGGTCGATGAAATGAATAGCAATCGTCAGGGTTCCCTGTTGGATTTTCTTGATGATTTCTGTGCCAGATTTCCTGCCCGCGTTGATGAGTATGAAACGTTGTTGACCGATAATCGTATCTGGAAGCAGCGTCTTGTGGATATAGGTATCGTTACCCCCGAAAGGGCTCTCGCACGGGGCTTCACCGGCCCCATGCTGCGTGGTTCCGGCGTGGCCTGGGATTTGCGCAAGAAGCAGCCCTATGAAGTCTATGACAGGATGGATTTTGATATTCCTGTTGGAACTAATGGCGATTCCTATGACCGCTATCTGGTACGGGTACAGGAGATGCGCGAGTCCTGTAAAATCATCCGGCAGTGTGTTGACTGGTTGCGTCATAACCCGGGCGCTGTAATCGCCGATGACCACAAGGTTGCGCCGCCTTCACGTGAGGATATGAAGGATGATATGGAGGGATTGATCCATCACTTTAAGTTATTTACCGAGGGCTATATCGTACCTGAGGGTGAGGCCTATTGTGCCGTGGAGCATCCTAAGGGCGAGTTCGGCACCTATATTATTTCCGATGGTGCGAATAAGCCATATCGATTAAAGGTGCGCGCACCAGGTTTTGCACATTTGTCCGGTTTTGATGAAATGGTGCGTGGGCATATGTTGTCTGATGTGGTGGCGATTATCGGTACTCAGGATATTGTATTTGGTGAGGTGGACCGGTGAGCGATATGTATCAGCTCAGCGACGATCTCAAGGTCCGCATTGATCATTGGGTGGCAAAGTATCCAACGGATCGTCGGCAGTCTGCTGTTATATCTGCACTGAGTATGGCGCAGGAAGAGCAGGGAGGCTGGCTGCGCACGGAGGTGATGGATGCGGTAGCGGATTATCTTGATATGCCAAGGATTGCTGTTTATGAGGTCGCTTCGTTTTATTCCATGCTCGAAACCGAACCGGTCGGGCGGCATATCGTGGCCTTTTGCGCAAATGTCTCCTGTATGTTGCGGGGCGCTGATGAGCTGATTGCCTGCGCCGAGAACAAATTGGGCTGTAAGCGTGGTGAAACTACATCCGATGGTCGGATTACACTGAAGATGGAGGAGGAGTGCATCGCGGCTTGTACCGGTGGCCCGGCCATGACAGTCAACGGTCATTACCATGAAAATATGACATCCGATAAGGTCAATGAACTGTTGGATGGGCTTGAGTAACTATGAATAACCATCCACAGATCTGTCTGGCAACGATGGGCATGGGTGACAAGCCCTGGACACTGGAGAATTATAAAAAAATCGGTGGCTATCAGGCATGGGAAAAAATTCTCAGAGACAGGCCATCGCCGGCAGATATTATTGAGGAGATAAAAACTTCAGTGCTTCGCGGTCGTGGTGGTGCCGGTTTTCCTACTGGCCTGAAGTGGAGTTTTTTGCCACGTAATGCCCCCGGACAAAAGTATGTCGTGTGTAATTCGGATGAGTCCGAACCAGGTACCTGCCATGACCGTGATATCCTGCGCTATAACCCGCATGCCCTGATAGAGGGTATGGCGATTGCCTGTTATGCGATGGGTGCAGCCGTGGGCTATAACTATATGCGGGGAGAGTTCCACCATGAACCGTTTCATCGTTTTGAAGGTGCATTGCTTGAGGCACGAGAAGCCGGTTATCTCGGCGAGAATATTCTGGGTTCCGGTGTTGATGTGCAGATTCACAGCCATCTGGGTGCCGGTGCCTATATTTGTGGTGAAGAGACGGCCCTGCTGGAGTCATTGGAGGGCAAGAAAGGTCAGCCGCGTTTTAAGCCGCCATTTCCGGCTAACTTTGGTCTCTATGGTTGCCCTACAATCGTTAATAATACGGAAACCCTGGCGTCTGTGCCGACCATTATGCGTAACGGCGGGCAGTGGTTTCTGGAGCAGGGTACGCCCGGCAGTGGTGGTGTAAAGATTTTTTCTGTGTCGGGCCATGTGAATAGCCCCGGCAACTTTGAGGTCCGCATGGGTACGCCCTTTGCCAGATTACTGGAAATGGCGGGAGGGGTCTTGAATGGTAATAAGCTCAAAGGAGTTATCCCCGGTGGTTCTTCCATGCCGGTTGTTTCGGGTGAGGTCATCATGGATTGCACCATGGATTATGATTCGCTGCAGCAGGCTGGTTCAGGACTGGGTTCCGGTGCGGTCATCGTCATGGATGAGACGACTGATATGGTGAAGGTGTTGCAGCGTCTGTCTCGTTTTTATTATGCGGAGTCCTGTGGTCAGTGTACTCCATGCCGCGAGGGTGGGGCCTGGTTATACAGGATTGTCACTCGTATTGTGGAAGGTAAGGGCAGCATGGAGGATATCAATACCCTGGAGCGTGCGGCGGGCATGATTGAGGGGCATACTATCTGTGCCTTTGGTGAGGCAACCGCATGGCCGGTACAGGGTATGTTGAAGCATTTCCGCCATGAGTTTGAATATTATATTGAGCATGGTTGCTCAATGGTCAGCTGACAGTCAGGGAGGCACTATGGGAGGCGGGATTACCATTATCGTTGATGGCACCGAACTGAAGGCCAGTCCGGGGCAGATGCTTATCGAGGTGGCTGACGATGCCGGGATTTATATTCCGCGGTTCTGTTATCACCGTAAGTTGAGTGTGGCGGCCAACTGTCGTATGTGTCTGGTTGAGGTTGAAAAGTCCTCCAAACCATTGCCTGCCTGCGCAACGCCGGTTGTTGATGGCATGGTTGTCAATACGGCTTCCGACTTTGCCAGAGCGGCTCAGAAGAATGTCATGGAGTTTTTGCTGATCAACCATCCGCTGGATTGTCCTATCTGTGATCAGGGAGGGGAGTGTGAGTTGCAGGACATCGCCATGGGGTACGGTCGGGATTCTTCTGCTTTTGTCGAACGCAAGCGTGTCGTGCGAGACAGGGATATTGGTCCGCTGATCAGCACCGAGCTGACACGCTGTATTCATTGTACCCGCTGTGTTCGCTTTGGTGAGGAGATTGCCGGGTTGCGTGAACTTGGTATGACCGGCCGTGGTATGCACTCCCTGATTGGTACTTATATCGAGAAGACTGTTGATCATGAAATGTCAGGGAATGTGATAGATCTGTGTCCGGTAGGCGCATTAACCGCTAAACCATCACGCTTCGGTGCTCGTGCCTGGGAGGTCAGACAAACCGGTTCTATTGCGCCACATGACGCGGTGGGCTCCAATCTGTATGTCCATGCCATGCGGGATAAAATTCAACGTGTGGCCCCGCGTACTAACGAGGCGATTAATGAGGTGTGGATTTCTGACCGTGATCGTTTCAGCTACGAGGGAGTCGCGCACAAGGAGCGGGCCGATGTGCCGATGGTTAAGCAGGATGGAAAGTGGCAGGTGACCGATTGGCAGACTGCATTGGCAGCGGCTGTCAGCGGCATCAGGTCTGTCGTCGATGAGCAGGGGGGGGATGCACTGGGGGCCTGGGTATCTCCGCAGGCAACGCTGGAGGAAATGTATCTTTTGCAGGGTATTGTTCGTCATCTGGGCAGTAATAATATCGACCATCGCCTGATGCAGGTTGATTTCAGGGAGCAGGGATATGAACCGATGATACCGACTATCGGTGTGCCGATAGCTGCCATTGAAAAGCAGGATGCAGTGTTGATTGTCGGTGCCAATATTCGTAAGGAGCAGCCTGTTATCGGTCATCGTATCCGTAAGGCGGCGTTGGCCGGTGCACAGGTCAGCAGCCTTAATCCAAGGGGCTTTGATTTGCGGTTTGGACAGCTTGAAAATCTGATCGTCCATCCTGCGATCATGGTGGCGGAGCTGGCTGCTATAGCGGCAGCAGCAGGTGCCGATGCGTTATCTGTCAGGGATGTTATTGCCTCCGCCTGTCCTGCTGATGCCCACAGGGCCATAGCTGATTCGTTAAAGGATGCCGGTAATGGCATTATTGTCACCGGCCGGATCGCGGCACAGCATCCGGATGCTGTTATTCTGTCGGAGCTGGTCAGGGTGATTGCTTCGGTAACTCACAGTGCTGTCGTTGAGTTGCCGGCCGCCGCAAACAGTGTCGGCGCATGGCAGGCTGGTGTGGTACCTCATCGTGGCGTTGGTGGAGCGGCAGTCGCCGTGGCAGGTAAAAATTTTGCCGAAATGCTCGATAAGCCTGTTTCTGCATTGATTATCCATAATGTCGAACCAGAACACGATTGTGCGGATCCGCAAAAGGCGCTTGCAGCCGTCAGGGACAGTAGCTTTGTTACAGTATTGACCCCGTATGTTAATAAACAGGTTAAGGATTATGCCGATGTCATATTGCCTGTCGTCCCTTATACGGAAACCGATGGCACGTATGTGAATATGGAGGGGCTGGCACAGTCGTTCAGTGCGGCAGTAAAAACCTACGCTGAGTCTTCCCCTGCCTGGAAAGTGTATCGAGTGATGGGCCAGCAGCTTGGTATCAGTAGTTACAGCTACGAGACAACTACCGAGGTATTGGCCGATGTGTTGCAGGCTGGTCAGGGTAATGCGGCGGTTAGTGAGATAGCAGATAGCCTGCAACCGGTTATGCTGCCGGGCGGATTAAGCAGAACCGGAGATGTTTGTATTTATGCGACAGATAGTCTGGTGCGCCGTGCAGAGTCATTACAGCAAACCGCAGATGGTCGATCAAGACGAGTAGCCTGCATCAATGCGGTAACTGCAGATAAATTCGGTATATCCGGTGCATCGCAGGTGCTGGTGTCGCAGGGTGACCAGTCTGTCTCATTGTCATTGTGTGTTGAGGACAGCCCGGCAGACGATACTCTCTGGTTGCCGTTAATACCGGAGCTGGGCGGGTTTAATCAGGAAGTGCAGATACAGGCGGCATAATCAGGTGAACAGTCTGCTTTTTGAATATCTTGGTTTTCTGCCTGACTCCGTGGTACTGACGATTGTCACCCTGATTAAAATTCTCCTGATTATTGTGCCTTTGATGTTGGGCGTGGCCTATGTGACTTATATTGAGCGCAAGGTCATCGGCTTTATGCAGATACGCAAGGGGCCTAATCGTGTCGGTTTTTTTGGCTTCAAACTCTGGGGGCTGGGTCAGCCGATAGCCGATGGTATGAAGCTGGCATTCAAGGAAATCATTATTCCGACCAGTGCCAATGTTTATATGTTTTTGTTGGCACCAATTCTGGCCATTGTGCCGGCACTGGCCGCCTGGGCAGTTATTCCGTTCGATGATGTTATGGTGCTGGCCGATATCAATGCCGGGTTGTTGTATGTGCTGGCACTGACATCGCTGGGTGTATATGGTGTTATTATAGCCGGCTGGGCTTCAAACTCCCGCTATGCTTTCCTGGGCGCGATGCGCTCTGCTGCGCAGATTGTGGCCTATGAAATTGCCATGGGCTTTGCTTTGGTGGGTGTGCTCA
The DNA here is from genome assembly GCA_022825085.1 of Gammaproteobacteria bacterium. Classification (GTDB taxonomy): domain Bacteria; phylum Pseudomonadota; class Gammaproteobacteria; order JAJDYQ01; family JAJDYQ01; genus JAJDYQ01. Next base: position 9,381 of record JAJDYQ010000075.1, on the reverse strand, counting down.
TGGTGGCAGGTAGCCTTAATCTGGGGGAAATCATACTTGCACAGCAGACGCCATTGAATCTGTTTGGCTTTAATATCATTACATCGGGTTGGTTTTATATCCCGCTGTTCCCGCTTTTTTTGATTTATTTTATCTCAGGCGTTGCCGAGACCAATCGGGCACCTTTTGATGTGGCGGAGGGTGAGTCAGAAATCGTCGCAGGTTTTCATGTTGAGTATTCTGGCATGGCGTTCGCGGTGTTTTTTCTGGCTGAGTATGCCAATATCATCCTGATTGCAACATTGACAGCTATTCTGTTTATGGGGGGATGGCTGTCTCCATTTGATGGTTTGCTGGGGGCTGAAATACGTTCGGTACCGATTCTCGGTACGCTGATGGATTCAGGGATTCACTGGTTGTTATTAAAAACGGTGTTTTTTATTTATCTGTTCTTATGGTTCAGGGCGACATTTCCCCGTTATCGCTATGATCAGATTATGCGCCTGGGCTGGAAGGTGTTTATCCCGATAACGATCATCTGGCTGGTTGTTGAGTGCGCCGGCATTCTATTGAAAATTGAACCATGGTTCGTTTAGTGAGGTGAGAAATATGCGGTCATTAAAACATTTCTTTAAGAGTTTTTTCCTCTTTGAATTGCTGAAGGGCTTGATGATCACTCAGCAGCATTTCTTCAGGCGCAAAATTACTGTTCAATATCCTGAAGAAAAGACGCCCCAGTCTTATCGTTTTCGTGGTCTGCATGCCTTACGCCGTTATCCAAATGGGGAGGAGCGTTGTATAGCATGTAAATTATGCGAGGCTGTTTGTCCGGCACTGGCAATTACAATTGATTCAGAAGAGCGAGAAGATGGTACTCGTCGCACCACTCGTTATGACATTGATCTGTTCAAGTGTATTTTCTGCGGCTTTTGTGAGGAGGCCTGCCCGGTGGATTCTATTGTTGAAACTCGCCACTTTGAATATTGTTTTGAGGAGCGTGGCGAAAGTATTATGACCAAGGAAAAGCTCCTTGCCATAGGCGATAAGTTCGAACAGCAAATTGCCGGAGACCGGGCTGCAGATGCGGCTTACCGATAAGATTTTAGATCGAGATCTATAATGACCTTCCAATATGGTGTATTTTTATTTTTTGCGGCGCTTGTTGTTTATGGCGCGGCTGGTGTCATTGTCGTTCGAAATCCGGTCCATGCTGCGTTGCATCTGGTGTTGGCTTTTTTTGCCAGCGCCGGTTTGTGGATGTTGCTTGAAGCTGAATTTCTGGCCATCATCCTGGTGCTGGTTTATGTCGGCGCGGTCATGGTGTTGTTCCTGTTTGTCGTTATGATGCTGGATATCAATATCTCCGAGACTCGTGAAGGCTTTGTCAGTTATCTGCCGGTTGGTTTTCTTGTCGGGTTGGTGTTGCTGTTGCAAATCAGGATGGTGGTTGGTTCCGGGTTTTTTGATCTGGAGCAGTATTTATCACCGGTGCTTCGCCCGGCTGATTACAGTAATACCGATGAACTGGGCAGTCTGCTTTATACCGTTTATGTTTATCCATTTGAGATAGCCGCGGTAATTCTGCTGGTTGCAATCGTTGCGGCAATTTCGCTGACCATGCGACATCGTCCAGAGTCCAGAAAACAGACTCCTGGCAGTCAGGTAAAGGTTAAGGCAACTGATCGCCTGAAAGTGGTGAAGATGGATGCTCTGACTTCTGTTGATAAAAAGAAAAAGGGAGATAGTGCCTGATGGCCGGCCTGTCTGATTATCTGGTACTGAGTGCGATTCTGTTTTGTTTGAGCATCGCGGGTATTTTTCTGAACCGCAAGAATGTCATTGTTTTGTTGATGTCGCTGGAGCTGTTGTTGCTCTCTGCAAATATGAATTTTATCGCTTTCTCACATTTCCTTGATGATGTTACAGGGCAGATTTTTGTGTTTTTTATTCTGACTGTGGCTGCCGCTGAGGCAGCTATCGGTCTGGCTATTCTCGTTGTGCTCTTTCGTAATAAGCGCACGATCAATGTCGAGCATCTGGATACCATGAAGGGCTAATGATGGAAAAGATTTATCTGGCCATCCCATTACTATTATTGTTCAGTGCTGTTGTTACCGGGCTTTTTGGTCGTTATATCGGCAGGGTGGGTGCCCATCGGATTGCCATACTGGGGGTACTGACCTCGTTCATTTTATCCATTGTTGTTATCAAGCATATTATTTTTGATGGTGCGCCTGTTTATAATGAAACTGTTTATGTCTGGATGGTAAGTGGTGGTGTCCGTTTTGAAATCGGTTTTCTGATTGATGAATTGACAGCATTAATGATGGGTGTTGTGACCTTTGTTTCTTTTATGGTTCACATTTATACCATCGGTTATATGAATGATGATCCCGGCTATCAGCGCTTTTTCAGCTATATCGCACTGTTCACTTTTTCTATGCTGATGCTGGTTATGTCCAATAATTTTTTGCAATTGTTTTTTGGCTGGGAGGCGGTTGGTCTTGTTTCTTATCTGCTGATTGGGTTTTGGTATCAGCGTGAAACGGCCATTCTTGCAAACCTGAAGGCTTTTTTGATTAATCGAGTGGGTGATTTTGGCTTTCTGTTGGGTATTGCTGTTGTTTTGGTGTATGCCGGCAGCCTGGATTATGCGGAGGTTTTTGCCAATTCCGGGAGTATGGCGTCGCAGACTATCAGTATTTTTTGGGGTGCTGAATGGGATGTTATTACTGTGATTACGATTCTGCTTTTTATCGGTGCGATGGGCAAGTCGGCACAGTTTCCTTTACATGTGTGGTTGCCGGACTCCATGGAGGGGCCAACACCAATCTCGGCATTGATCCATGCGGCAACAATGGTGACGGCCGGTATTTTTATGGTGGCGCGTATGTCACCATTGTATGAGCTATCAGAGACCACGCTTGGTTTTATTCTGGTGATCGGCTCGATTACAGCCCTTTTTATGGGTTTCCTGGGTTTGATTCAGCATGATATCAAGCGGGTGGTGGCTTATTCAACGCTTTCACAGCTCGGTTATATGACTGTTGCATTAGGTGCATCCGCTTACGGAGCTGCCATTTTTCATTTGATGACTCATGCCTTTTTTAAGGCACTTTTGTTTCTTGCAGCCGGTTCCGTGATTATTGCCATGCACCATGAGCAGGATATGCGCAGAATGGGTGGCCTGAAAAAGTATATGCCAATCACTCACTGGACATCGTTAATTGGTTGTCTGGCATTGATCGGTTTTCCATTTTTCTCGGGTTTCTTTTCCAAGGATTCCATTATCGGTGCCGTTCAGTATTCAGAGTTGGGGGCGGCTAATATCGCCTATGTTGCACTTTTGGCAGGTGTGTTTGTAACGGCACTTTATAGCTTTCGTATGTATTTTCTGGTTTTTCATGCCGGGGAACGTATGGATGAACATACACGATCACACCTGCGTGAGACGCCATGGGTAGTGACCTTGCCTCTGATATTGTTGGCTGTCCCATCAGTTTTCAGTGGCTTTGTGTTCGAGCCAGTTGTTTTTGGTGAGTTCTTTGATCGCTCGATCTATGTGGCGGACAGCCATAATGTTTTGGCTGGGCTGGGTTCAACATTTGAGGGCATTGGCGGATTTGTGTCACATGCCCTGGCAGGACCGGTTGTCTATCTCGCTTTGGCTGGCGTTGTTACAGCTTATCTGATTTACATCGTTAAACCTCAGTTTGCAGCCGATATGCAGCAGCAATTTCCTTTTTTATATAAAATAATGGATAATAAATATTACATGGATTATTTATATTTAAATGTTTTTGCTGGTGCTGGTCGTATCACTGGCCGGGTTCTATGGAAACTGGGTGATGTCATCGCTATTGATGGCTTTGTCGTCAATGGTTCTGCCAGGGTAGTAGGCTGGTTTTCTGCTGCCCTGCGCCGTTTGCAGACTGGTTATTTGTATCACTATGCCTTTGCCATGATTGCGGGAATGATGGTGTTGGTGTCCATGTTTGTCATAAAAGGGCTTTTGTAGTTTATGCCTGATAATCTGCCATTATTGAGTTTAATTGTCTGGCTGCCAATTATCGGTGGTTTGATTACGCTGGCAGCCGGCGACCATGATTCTACAGGTGCCAGGCGGATCGCTTTTTCATTTTCCATGGCCAATTTTTTCCTGATGATTCCATTATATGTCGGCTTCGATACCTCAACTGCCGATATGCAGTTTGTCGAGCGTACACCGTGGATTGATGCCTTTAACATCGATTATTATTTTGGTGTCGATGGAATTTCCATGCCATTGATTGCACTGACGGCATTTATTTCTCCGCTGGTTATTATTGCCGGTTGGAAGACTGTCCAGGTGCAGGCCTCTCGTTATATGGCGGCATTTCTGATCATGGAGGGTTTGATGATTGGTGTTTTTGCTGCGCTTGACTCTATACTTTTTTATGTGTTTTGGGAGGCCATGTTAATCCCGATGTTTTTGATTATCGGTGTTTGGGGTGGTCCTAATCGAATCTATGCCACTATCAAGTTTTTTCTATATACCTTTTTGGGTTCGGTGCTCATGCTGATCGCCTTGATTTATATGCGTTATCAGTCTGAGGCTGGCAGCTTTGCTATACCGGATTTCCATGCATTGAAATTGAATATGACTGAGCAGATCTTGATTTTCTTTGCCTTTCTACTGGCATTTGCGGTCAAGGTGCCTATGTGGCCGGTACACACCTGGTTGCCTGACGCACATGTCGAGGCGCCTACTGGCGGTTCGGTGATTCTGGCAGCCATCATGCTGAAAATTGGTGGCTATGGTTTTTTGCGCTTTAGCCTGCCGATTGCACCTGATGCCAGTATGCAGTTTGACTGGCTTATTATTACCATGTCTTTAATCGCTGTGATTTATATTGGTCTGGTAGCTATTGTTCAGGAGGATATGAAAAAACTGATTGCTTATTCATCTATTGCCCATATGGGATTTGCTACCCTCGGATTCTTTTTACCCTTCGGGATTCATGCAGCGGCAGTTGATGATTTGTCCGGTGCAGCACTGGCTGTAGAGGGTGGCATGATTCAGATGATTTCACATGGCTTTATTTCTGCTGCCCTGTTTCTTTGTATTGGGGTGATGTATGACCGTTTGCATAGCCGTCAGATCAAGGATTATGGCGGCATTGTGGTTTCCATGCCTGTATTTGCCGGTTTTATGGTGCTTTTTGCTATGGCTAATTCCGGTCTTCCAGGAACATCCGGCTTTGTTGGGGAGTTCATGGTTATTCTGGCCAGTATGCAGTCCGATTTCTGGATTGCCTTTTTGGCGGCGACTACTCTGATTCTGGGTGCAGCTTACAGTCTCTGGCTGGTTAAGCGTGTGATATTCGGAGAAATTCGTAATGAACAAGTTGCCGAGATGAAAGATCTGGATGTGCATGAGTTTGTTGTGTTGGGTTCATTGGGGGTTACAGTACTGTTATTTGGTGTCTGGCCTGATCCTCTGGTTGAGATCATGCATCCGTCCGTTGACAATCTGTTACGGCATATTATTGTTTCAAAGCTGTAGGAGGCAGAGAAATGAATATGTCTGACTTCTCGTTAATTATTCCAGAGATATTTATGCTGGTCATGGCTTGTATCGTTTTGATGATCGATGCCTTTTTGCGTGAAGACCAACGTGATGTATCTTACCTGCTGTCGTTGGCTGCACTTATCGGTACTGCGATTTTGACCTGGATGAATCCTTCGGATGGTCGTGTCGTCGGCTTTAATGGGACTTTTGTTACTGATACTATGGCCGATGTTCTCAAATTCACGATCTATCTGCTGACTGCTGCCATCTTTGTTTATTCAAGGCAGTATCTGAGAGCAAGGGCTCTCTTTAAGGGTGAGTTCTATGTGCTGGGTCTGTTTGCAGTTTTGGGCATGATGATCCTGGTTTCTGCTCATAGTATGTTGACAGTTTATCTCGGCCTTGAGTTGATGTCTCTTTCCTTGTATGCCATGGTAGCCTTCAATCGTAATAGTGCCTTGTCTTCAGAAGCGGCGATGAAATACTTCGTACTGGGTGGTTTTGCGTCCGGTGTGCTTCTCTATGGTATGTCTATTGTCTATGGGGTTTCCGGTACCTTGGATCTGGAGCGGCTGGCGGGTTATCTTTCCATTCAGCAATCATTTAACGCGCCGTTGTTACTTGGTATGGTGTTCATCGTTGTTGCGCTTGCATTCAAGTTGGGTGCTGTGCCTTTCCATATGTGGGTGCCCGATATCTATCATGGTTCTCCGTCCGCTGTAACCGCACTCATTGGTACTTCAGCCAAGCTGGCGGTGTTTGGTTTTTTCATGCGCTTGCTTATAGAAGGTATGGGAGCCATGCAGTATTCCTGGCAGGATATTCTGATTATCCTGAGTGTATTGTCTCTGGCCATTGGAAATATTGTAGCTATCTCACAGCTTAATATTAAGCGTATGCTGGCATATTCAGCCATTTCTCACGCCGGTTTTATTTTATTGGGCCTTGCCGCAGCCAGTCCGGAAGGTTATTCCGCCGCTATGTTTTATACAGTGACGTATGCGATTACTGGTGTGGCTGCTTTTGGCATTATCATTTTGCTGAGTCGTAAAGGATTTGAGGCGGATAGCATTGATGATTATAAAGGACTGAATGTCCGTAATTCCTGGTATGCCTTTATGATGCTGTTGGTCATGTTTTCGATGGCTGGTGTTCCGCCGATGGTCGGGTTTTATGCCAAGCTGTTGGTGCTGAAGGCCGTTATTGATCAGGGTATGTATTGGCTGGCGATTGTTGCTGTGTTGTTGTCTGTCATCGGGGCTTTTTACTATCTGCGGGTCATCAAGGTGATGTATTTTGATGAGGCAGAAGACCGGAGTGAAATTGTTGCCAATAGCGGTATGCATGTCGTATTAAGTTCAAATGCATTGCTGGTATTGTTATTGGGACTGTTTCCTGGTACGTTGATCTCGCTTTGTCTGGCTGCAATTTCTTGATGAGTTGGGACGGCTGAAAGACAGTCAGGCACTCATTCGCGATCTATACCGGCGACTGGTTGATATTCCGACCGTCGGCGAGCTTGTTGTGAAGCTGGGTGCAGTCCTTGAACACCATGAGCTGTGCTATGGTCATGGTACAGACAATCCACAGGATGAGTCTTATGCACTGGTGTTCAGCGTTTTGAAGCTTGATTTTTCAGATGCGAACAGAGTTTGGGATAACCCGGTATCTCAAGTCGATATTTCGTCTGTTATTCATCTTGCCGCCCGGCGTATTGGTGAACGCATACCATTGCCTTATCTAACAGGTGAGGCCTGGTTTGCGGGCCTTGGGTTTCATATAGACGAACGTGCCTTGATCCCTCGCTCACCATTTGCCGAGCTGATAGAGCAGGGGTTTGCACCATGGATTGATACCGACCGGGAGTTGAAGATATTGGATATGTGTGCTGGTAGTGGCTGTATCGGTATTGCTGCTGCGGTTTATCTTCCCCACGCTTCGATTGATATTGTCGATATTTCCAGGGATGCCCTGGCGTTGGCCAGGCAAAATGTCGAGTTATATGAAGTAGGCGATAGGGTGGTGGTGATTCACTCTGACCTGTTCCAGAATCTGGCTGGTAAGCTTTATGATTTGATTGTCTGCAATCCGCCTTATGTGTCGTCAGGCAGTATGGCGAATTTACCAGTAGAATATCGATATGAACCGGAGCTTGCATTGCAGGCTGATGACGATGGCATGGCTGTCATAGACGCATTATTATTTCAGTCGGCCCGGCATCTCAATAGTGATGGAGTGCTGATGGTTGAGACGGGTGAGACAAAAGAGGTTGTGTATCGTTCATATCCTCGCCTGCCGTTTGTCTGGCCGGAGTTTGAACATGGAGGAGAGGGTATATTCCTTTTGCATAAAAGAGATCTGGAAAATTTGAACCATGGAAAGAGCTAAAACGGTGGAACAGTATGTGCGTCTTGTTGAAGAGGCACTGGATGAATTGATTGATATTCGTATGTCGGCCGAGTACGACATGGATAGCATGGGACCCGCACTGAATTTTGTGTTTAATCTGGAGCAACAGGTCAGAGACTTAAGGCAGTCAATGGCCGATGGCAGCTATGTGTTTGGTGATAAGCCATTGCCGTTCATGGATCTGGTTAAAAATACCGATGATCGCCTGCTGCCATTCAAGCATCTCTTTATGATGATTAATGCGACACATATGGAGGGACTGGATGTTGATGAGAATGAGGATTGATGTTTTTCATTCTAAACAAAGGTGAATAGTAATAATAAGGAGGTTTTATGGCGGGTAATACAATAGGTAAGCTGTTTATGGTGACTACTTTCGGAGAGAGCCATGGGCCTGCGGTCGGCTGTGTGATTGATGGCTGCCCACCTGGAGTGTCATTAGCTGAAGAAGATTTTGCCGCGGATATCAATCGCCGTAAAACCGGCAAGTCTCGTTATACCTCGCAACGTAAAGAACCTGATGCCGTTAAAATTCTGTCGGGTGTGTTTGAGGGGCAGACGACTGGTGCGCCGATTGGTCTGCTGATAGAGAACACCAATCAGCGACCTGGAGATTATTCTGAAATTATCGATAAATTCCGCCCTGGGCATGCCGATTATACCTATCAGCATAAATATGGTATCCGTGATTATCGGGGCGGTGGCCGGTCTTCTGCAAGGGAAACAGTGATGCGTGTTGCAGCCGGTGTGGTGGCTAAAAAGTGGCTGAAGGAAACATACGGCGTTGAAATCAAAGGTTATGTTTCTGAAATTGGTGAGCATCGTTTTCAAAACTTTGATTGGGAGGTTGTAGAGGCTAATCCGTTTTTTTTCCCGGACATAGATATGGTGCCAATACTCAAGGATTATTTGGACGCTATAAGAAAATCCAGGGATTCAGTCGGTGCAAGGGTGGAAGTGGTTGCCAGCCATATCCCTGTGGGTTGGGGCGAACCGGTATATGACCGCCTTGATGCCGATATTGCTTTTGCCATGATGAGTATCAATGCTTCTAAAGGTGTGGAAATTGGTGCTGGTTTCAGGTCGGTTTCGCAGCGGGGTACGGAGCACCGTGATGAAATCACGATGAAAGGTTTTATGAGTAACAATGCTGGCGGTACGCTGGGAGGTATCTCTTCCGGTCAGGATATTCTGGTGAGTACGGCATTTAAGCCGACATCCAGTATTACAACGCCGGGCAGAAGTATTAATGCGACCGGTGATGATGTTGACCTGATTACCAAGGGGCGCCATGACCCATGTGTTGGCATCCGCGCTGTTCCTATTGTTGAGGCCATGCTGGCGCTGGTATTGACAGATCATGCGATGCGTCACAGGGCACAGTGTGCGGATGTGTTTTCATCGGCACCTCTTATACCAGCGTCCACCGAGGAATGAGCCGG
>JAJDYQ010000065.1 GCA_022825085.1 Gammaproteobacteria bacterium | reverse complement strand
AGCTGCGCCCGTGCCGGCACGCCGGTTGGTGCTGTTTGTCGCCGCGAGGACACGGTTTATCGCGGCGATGATGCTGTTACCGTTTGTCGTCAGCCATTGTTCGGTTTTCATGTTGGTTGCTCCTGTAATATGTATTACCTGAATTGCCGGTTATGGAGTCCCGCCTGCCCTGGCCGGCCAACACCTTTGTCGGGTTGAGCGGCTGACTTTGAGTCTGCCTGTGCCGGATTGCAAATGGGATTGCAAACGGAATTGCAAATCGCAGTAGCGGGCAGCAACGGGCAGCAGCGGGGATTTTCCATGCGCCTGGCCGATTTTTGCATATCAGAAATGCGGTTGCAACTGTTTTTTCACAATTTATGCCTTTGCCGGTATGATGGGCAGGATGCGGCGGCTGTCCGGCTTTGTTCGGTACATGCAGGCAATCGCTGAAAACGGGGATTTCCGTTCAGATTGTCGTTTTTCGAGGTTGTTCGACTTGCTGCGGGGCAAACCGGCGGCAATTTTGTTTTGACGGCGGCGTATCGTGTCCGTATGATCCTGTGCTGCGGGAAAAATCGGGGTATGGCGCAGTCTGGTAGCGCATCTGCTTTGGGAGCAGAGGGTCGGGGGTTCAAATCCCTCTGCCCCGACCATTGCTGGCAGGACGGGTCGGTTGCAAACGCCGGCTTTATGCCTCATGGGTCAGTATTTGCGCCCGTAGCTCAGCCGGATAGAGCAACGGCCTTCTAAGCCGTGGGTCGCAGGTTCGAATCCTGCCGGGCGCGCCAGAGACGGGCCGGGTGGAAAGTTATGGTGGGTGTAGCTCAGTTGGTAGAGCACTGGATTGTGGCTCCGGATGTCGAGGGTTCGAGTCCCTTCACTCACCCCATATCCATGCCGGGCATGGATGAAACTTGACGGGCCGGCAGGGTTCCGTCAACAATCAGGCACAAGTTACAAGCCGTCAGGAGGTCTGTATGGTGTCAACGGCTGTTTTCTGATGTCCTTATCAGGTATTGAGCGTTATGAGCAGTCAGGGAGAAACGGCGAAAGTGGCGGAATTGGCAGACGCGCCGGATTTAGGTTCCGGTGCCGCAAGGCGTGAGAGTTCGAGTCTCTCCTTTCGCACCATGTTTTGAATCGGGTTATTGTTATGGCAACACAGGCTGGTATGGCAGCACAAACAGAGAACCAGATGGATGTGGCGGTTGAGGTGGTGCAGGGGCTGGAGCGTCGTATGACGGTTACGGTGCCTGATCATGATATCGAGTCGAATATCAATAAAAAACTGCGTTCGATCGCCAAAACTGCCCATATGCAGGGCTTTCGCCCCGGCAGAGTGCCGTTCGGCATGGTGAAAAAGCAGTATCTTGAGCAGGTGCGGGATGATGTGATGACGGATGTTATCGCTGCTACCTGTGAACAGGCGCTGCTGAGGGAGAATATCCGGCCGGTTGACAGGCCTGCTTTGCAGTCACGGGATTTGAGGGATGACAGTGTGTTGCAGTATGTTGTCACTTTTGAGGTTTTCCCCGAAGTCGAGCTGCAGGGGCTGGACCGGCTGCGAGTGGAAAAGCCGGTGGTGTCGATTGGCGGAGAGGATGTGGATCGTATGCTGGACAGATTGCGCCGGCAGCGCACCGAGTGGCATGAGGTTGAGCGGGCAGGCCGGTCCGGTGATCGTCTTGTTACTACGTTTGATGGCAGGATTGACGGTGAGCCGTTTGAGGGCAGTCAGGCTGAGGGCCTGCCTGTGGTGTTGGGTGCCAGTCTCATGCCGGATGGATTTGAGGAGAATCTTGTCGGTCTGAAGGCTGGTGACGATAAAGTGTTCGAGATCACTTTTCCTCAGGATTATCGCGGTCAGGCCGTTGCCGGCCGGACTGCCCGGTTCAGTGTCCATGTTGATTCTGTCAGTGAGCCGGAGTTGCCGGAGGTGGATGATGAGTTTGCCCGCTCCTATGGGGTCGATGAGGGAGGTGTGGATCAACTGCGTCAGGCTGTCGAGGAGAATATGCGGCGCGAGCTGGATCAGAAGGTGCGTTCGCTGATGAAGGAGCAGATCATGGACGGGTTGCTGGAAAATAATCCGATTGAGGTTCCGAATGCTCTGGTCGAGCGGGAGATTGATCGGTTGCATGAGGTGATGACTCAAGGTGCGCCGCAGCCCGGCAGCGGTGCCCGGACGGATCTGCCACGTGCTCCGTTTGAGGAGCGGGCGCGCCGCCGTATCCGGCTTGGTCTGTTGGTGGGCAGACTTGTGCAGGTCAACAGGATCGAGCTGGATCGGGATCGGTTTGATGAGCGAGTCAGAAACATTGCTTCGACCTATGAGGAGTCTGAGGTGGTGGAGCGTGCCTATCGTGAGAGAGAAGACTTGAGGCGGGATCTGGAGGCTGTGGTTATGGAGGATCAGCTTGTCGATGTGCTGCTTGAGCAGATTGAGGTCGCAGAGGTGGCAAAGGATTTTTTCGATGTCATTGAGCCGCCTGCGGCTTGAGTGGATTTTTTCGGGGTCAGTCCGGTTATTTTTGAATGATATGGTCAGAGGTGGCTGTTATGAGTGATGGCAGAGGGCAAGGTTTGAACCACGGGCAGGGGGCGTCGCAGATCAGAAATCTGAATCTGGTTCCCGTCGTGGTTGAGCAGACTTCCAGAGGTGAGCGTTCGTATGATATTTATTCCCGCCTGCTCAAGGAGCGTGTGGTTTTTATGGTCGGACCGGTTGAGGATTATTCGGCCAATCTGATCGTGGCCCAGTTGTTGTTTCTGGAAGCGGAAAATCCGGATAAGGATATTCATTTTTACATTAATTCTCCCGGTGGTTCGATTTCATCAGGGCTGGCAATTTACGATACCATGCAGTTTATCAAGCCTGATGTCAGTACCATGTGTATCGGTCAGGCAGCCAGCATGGGGGCGGTTCTGTTGGCCGGTGGTGCAGCCGGCAAGCGTTATTCTCTGCCGCATTCGCGGGTCATGCTGCATCAGCCTCTGGGAGGGTTTCAGGGGCAGGCTTCCGATTTCGACATTCACGCCAGAGAAATTCTGCTGGCACGTGAGCGATTGAACAGGATTCTGGCCGATCATACCGGCCAGAAGCTGGATAAAATTCAACATGATACCGACCGCGATAATTTTATGAGCGCTGAAGAGGCGAAGGATTATGGCCTGATCGATCAGGTGATGCCGGATCGTCAGGGCAAGGCCGGCGGGAAGAGTTGATTGTCGTTGCCTGCCCTGTTTGTGGTAGGATGACCGTTATCGCTATAGTAACGGTGCATTGAGTCCGGTCGGGATACTGATTGCACGGTGTTCCGGGTTGTTGAGCTGTTAGTGTCCGGTGGTCCCTGGTTTAAGGTTTATGGCAGGTTCGCATGAGTAAAAAATCAAAAGACGGCAGTCAGCCGATGTATTGTTCGTTTTGTGGCAAGAGCCAGCATGAGGTGCGCAAGCTGGTGGCCGGGCCGTCTGTCTTCATTTGTGATGAGTGCGTGGGGCTTTGCAATGACATTATCCGCGAAGAGATGGGGGAAGAGGCCACCGGTGCTGGCCGGCTGCCCAGTCCCCATGAAATCAAGGCCGGTCTTGATGATTATGTGATCGGTCAGGAGCGTGCCAAGAAGGTTCTTTCCGTCGCTGTTTATAATCATTACAAGCGGCTCGAATCCAAAGATAGCGGCAGCGAGGGTGATGACGATATTGAGTTGAGTAAAAGCAATATCCTGCTTATCGGGCCGACCGGCTCCGGTAAAACCCTGCTCGCCGAAAGTCTGGCCCGGATGCTGGATGTGCCCTTTACCATGGCTGATGCTACCACTTTGACCGAGGCTGGTTATGTGGGTGAGGATGTCGAAAATATTATCCAGAAGTTGCTGCAGAAGTGTGATTATGATGTCAGCAAGGCCGAGACGGGCATTGTCTATATCGATGAGATCGACAAAATATCCCGCAAGTCGGAGAATCCTTCGATTACCCGCGATGTATCGGGCGAAGGCGTTCAGCAGGCGCTGTTGAAGCTGGTCGAGGGTACTGTTGCGTCCATACCGCCGCAGGGTGGGCGAAAGCATCCGCAGCAAGAATTCCTGCATGTCAATACGGCCAATATCCTGTTTATCTGCGGCGGGGCATTCGCTGGCCTCGACAAGGTGATCCGTCATCGTTCTGAAAAAACCGGCATAGGCTTTTCAGCCGAGGTCAAGACCAGAGATGAAAGACATGATTTTGCCGAAATAGTCGCGGCGGTTGAGCCGGAGGATCTGATCGGCTATGGATTGATACCTGAATTTATAGGGCGCCTGCCGATGGTGGCGATTTTGCAGGAGCTTGATGAGGATGCACTGGTTACTATCCTCACCGAACCGAAAAATGCGATTATCCGCCAGTATGGCAAGTTGTTCGAGATGGAGGGTGTGGAGATTGATTTCAGGGAAGATTCATTGCGTGCCGTTGCCAGAAAGGCGATGGAACGCAAGACCGGCGCACGTGGTTTGAGAACGATCCTTGAGAATGTTTTACTGGACACCATGTATGATCTGCCGACATTGGAAAATGTCCGCAAAGTGGTGGTGGATGAGGCTGTGATTGAAGGCGACTCCCCTCCTTATATCATGTATGAAAGCGTGAAGAAGTCCGGAAAGCGTGCTTCTTCCGGTGCCAAAAGTTAGGCGGGCTGTGAATCGGTCCGATATGGTGGCACGGGTTTGTTCGAAGTTGTCTATGCAGGATAAGGTTTTATGAAGAAAAAACGTATATCGGAAAAAGAGGATGTGTTGATCGAGTCGGAAGCCGATGAAAATGTTGTACCAGGTGTTCCGGTGCTGCCGCTTCGTGATGTGGTTGTCTATCCGCACATGGTGATTCCGCTGTTTGTCGGGCGGGATAAATCTATCCGGGCGCTTGAGGTTGCGATGACCAGTAACAAGCAGATTTTACTGGTGGCGCAAAAAAGCGCGGATGTTGATGAGCCGGATGTCGATGATATTTACAGTATCGGTACGCTGGCCACGATATTGCAGTTGCTGAAGCTGCCTGATGGCACGGTTAAGGTGCTGGTGGAGGGCCGCCAGCGTGCCGGTGCCCTTGAATACCTGACAACCGGCAGTTTCTTTTCGGTGCGAGTGCAGCTTGAGGATGAGATTGACACGGACGACGAGCGTGAGGGAGAGATTCTGGTTCGTTCGATTACGAATCTGTTTGATCAATATGTCAAGCTCAACAAGAAAGTTCCGCCGGAGGTGCTGACTTCGTTGTCCGGCATCGAGGAGCCGGGACGGCTCGCTGATACCATCGCCGCTCATATGTCACTCAAACTGGAGGAAAAGCAGCAGGTCCTGGAAGCTCTCGATGTCTATGCGCGTCTGGAGTACCTGATGTCAATGATTGAGGGTGAAATTGATATGCTTCAGGTGGAAAAGCGCATACGGGGGCGCGTTAAGCAGCAGATGGAGAAAAGCCAGCGCGATTATTATCTGAATGAGCAAATGAAGGCGATCCAGAAGGAGCTGGGTGATGCGGAGGATTCCCCTGGTGAGATCGAGGGGCTGGAACAGAAAATTAAAAAGGCCCGTATGAGCAAGGAGGCCGAGGAAAAGGCAACCTCTGAACTGAAGAAATTGAAGATGATGCCGCCAATGTCGGCAGAAGCAACAGTCGTCCGCAATTATATTGATCATCTGGTCGGTTTTCCGTGGCGCAAGAAAACCAGGGTTAATGAAAATATCGGCAAGGCAATGGATGTGCTTGACGCCGATCACTATGGGCTGGAAAAGGTCAAGGAGCGCATCCTTGAGTATCTGGCTGTGCAGCAGCGCGTCAAGAAGCTGAAGGGGCCGATACTTTGTCTGGTCGGCCCGCCTGGGGTTGGCAAAACCTCTCTGGGCAAGTCTATTGCCAGGGCCACAAACCGGAAATTTATTCGTATGTCTCTTGGTGGCATGCGTGATGAAGCGGAGATTCGCGGTCATCGAAGAACTTATATTGGTTCCATGCCCGGCAAGATTGTCCAGAACCTGTCCAAGGTCAAAACGAGAAACCCGCTTTTCATGCTCGATGAAATAGACAAGATGTCCATGGACTTTCGTGGCGACCCTTCTTCCGCCCTGCTCGAAGTGCTGGATCCTGAGCAGAATAATGCCTTCAATGATCACTATCTGGAAGTGGATGTTGATCTGTCAGACACGATGTTTATCGCTACTTCCAATACCTTGAAGTTCCCACCACCATTGCTGGATCGTATGGAGGTCATCCGTCTGGCCGGTTATACCGAGGATGAGAAGCAAAACATTGCCGAGCGCTACCTTATACCGAAACAAATCAAGGCGAATGGCCTTAAAAAGGATGAGATAGAGATAGCCGGAGATTCTGTGCTGGATACTATTCGCTATTACACACGGGAAGCCGGTGTGCGCAATCTGGAACGTGAATTCAGCAAGATCTGCCGCAAGGTCGTTAAGGAATTAATTACAGAGCCGCGTAGTGAAAAGCTTGTCGTAACACCGGATATGCTGGAAAAGTATCTGGGAGTCAGAAAATTTCGTTATGGCGAGGCGGAAGACTCCAATCGGGTCGGGCAGGTTACGGGTCTGGCGTGGACAGAGGTCGGCGGTGAGCTGTTGCATATAGAGTCCGCTGTTTTGCCCGGCAAGGGGAAGTTTGTTAATACCGGTCGGCTTGGTGATGTCATGCAGGAATCCATACAGGCTGCCATGACAGTTGTCAGGGCGCGCTCCGACAGCCTGGGCATAAAAAATGATTTTTATCAGGAACATGATGTTCATATCCACGTGCCGGAAGGGGCTACACCGAAAGACGGACCGAGCGCCGGAATCGGAATGTGTATCGCCATAGTCTCCGCTTTGACCGGCATTCCCGCCAGAGCCGATGTTGCCATGACCGGCGAGATTACCCTGCGGGGTGAGGTGTTGCCTATCGG
This sequence comes from Gammaproteobacteria bacterium, assembly GCA_022825085.1. Classification (GTDB taxonomy): domain Bacteria; phylum Pseudomonadota; class Gammaproteobacteria; order JAJDYQ01; family JAJDYQ01; genus JAJDYQ01. The sequence continues at coordinate 21,173 of JAJDYQ010000065.1, read as the reverse complement.
TGGCCTGAAGGAGAAATTGCTGGCGGCATCCCGTGGAGGCATTAAAACTGTCTTGATCCCCGATGAAAACCAGAAAGACCTGAAGGAGATCGCGGATAACATTAAGGGTGACCTTAATATCAGGCCCGTCAAATGGATAGATCAGGTACTTGAGACGGCACTTGAACATTTGCCCCTGCCTGTCGATAAGGCAGAGGCACCAGTTGGTAAATCAAAAGGCAAAAAATCGTCAAAAAGCAGTCAGGTTACTGCACATTAGTCCTTTCCTTGGCATCTGAAGTTCTGTACAATGCGGGCGCGTACCTGCTTCATGCAGGATAATGGTTTCAGGCAAGGGGAGTACGAATGCCTTGAGGCTCACTTTTTAATATCCACTGAATAATTTGGGGAATTTTTATGAACAAAACAGAAGTCATTGATACAGTCGCAGAAGCCGCTGGTTTATCCAAAACTGATGCCGACCGTGCGGTCGGAGCCTTTTTGGATACGATAACGAATGCTTTGAAACAGGGTGACTCGGTTACGCTGGTAGGTTTTGGTACTTTTCTGGTCAGAGAGCGTGCCGCACGTGTGGGGCGTAACCCTCAGACAGGAGCCAAGATACAAATCAAGGCTTCAAAAGCTCCTGCGTTCAAGGTCGGTAAGGCCCTGAAAGATGCCGTAAACTAGCACATTATGGGAGCCATATCGTTTGCAAGTACCGGTATTGGCTTCCTAAATGGGCGCTTAGCTCAGTTGGGAGAGCATCGCCCTTACAAGGCGAGGGTCGCAGGTTCGAGCCCTGCAGCGCCCACCATTTTTACGGAATATCCGGAGCGGTAGTTCAGTTGGTTAGAATACCGGCCTGTCACGCCGGGGGTCGCGGGTTCGAGTCCCGTCCGCTCCGCCATATGCAGGGTATCGGTACTTTCGTATCCATACATAACTGACTTCAGATATTTGTCATCCTAAATAGAGATTTTTTATGCTGCAATCCATACGGGACAGGCTGGTTGGCTGGGTTGCCTGGGGCATCGTAATTTTAATAGGTGTCCCCTTTGCGATAATAGGGATCACTGACTTCGGGACACCGGTGCGCGTAATACCGGTCGCGGAAGTCGGTGACATATCCATCGATCAGGAGGAGTATCAAAGGCGTTATCAGTTGCGCCGGCAGAATGTCCAGCAGCAATTGGAGGATCGCTATAATCCTGATCTTTTTGATCCCCAGCTACGAAAGCAGGTTGTCAATATGCTGGTGGAGGAGGCGCTGCTGCGGGTCTTCGCTGAAGATAACAATATCCATATCAGCGATAATGAGCTGGCGCTGATCATTCAGTCTGATTCGAGCTTTCAGAAAGACGGGCGGTTTGATTTCAATGAATATCGTGCCCGAATCGGGCAAGAGGGTTTTACGCCGGACCGATACGAGCAGTTTTTACGTCGGGAGCGCATCCTGACAACCCTCCCAAGGATGGTGAGGGCGAGCAGCTTTGCTACACATGGAGAGGCAAAGCGCCTTAACGATCTGGCGGCTCACAAACGTGTTATTCGCTATGCTGTGGTTGGCCGTGATTTTTCCCCTGATGATATGAATATCAGCGAAGACGATGCCCGCTCCTATTATGATTCTCACCAGAACCAGTTTGAGAGGCCAGAGCAGATTAAACTTGAGTATCTTCGGGTGTCTGCTTCTGGACTTGCTGACAGAGTGGAGATTACAGAGGATGCCCTTCGCCGGTACTATGAGGAGCATTCCGAACGTTATATTGTTGATGAGCAGCGTAAAAGCAGCCATATATTGATCGCACTGCCGGAAGGTGAATCACTTGAAAATTCCGCTGAGGCACTTGAAAAATTTAATGCCGTGAAGGATAAGCTGGCTGCCGGCGAGGATTTTGCGGAGCTTGCACGTCAGTATTCGGATGATCCGGGCTCTGCGTCGGCAGGTGGCGACCTTGGTCAGGTCAGTCGCGGGATGATGGTGAAGCCATTTGAGACAGCCCTGTTTGCCATGGGTGAGGCAGGTGAAATCAGTGATCCGGTGCTGACCAGTTTTGGTTATCACTTTATCCGCCTTGATGAAATCATTGAAAGACAGGAGCAGTCTTTTGATGAAGTTCGGCAGGAGCTTGAAGAAGGTTATGCGGAGCAGGAGTCGGTCAATCTCTTTTATGATGTGTCAGAGCACATGGCCGAGCTCAGCTATGAAAACCAGGATTCACTGGTCCCGGTATCTGAGGCACTGGGCATCCCGTTGCAAACAACGGACTGGCTCGGGCGTGAGAATGATATGCCGGTTATTGATGCTGATGATGAGGCAAATGTCGAGGCCAACCCGGATGTGTTGCGCGAAGCATTTAGCGAGCGGCTGCGTGCCGGAGACAATAGCGACCCTGTCGAAATTGATAAAAATGATGTCGTTATTATCCGCGTAGTGGATTATCGGGAAGCGGTGGTACTACCCTTCGATGACGTAACAGAACAGGCACTATCCAGTGCAAGGAAGGCCGCGATCGATGCAAAAATCCGTGAGTTTGCTGTTGAACTGGCTGAAAATGTGCGTGGTGGTGGTTCTTTTGAAGAACTGGTCGAACAGCATGGTTTGATGCTGGAAACTCCAGAACCGATTGGGCGTGACAACCTGTCTTTGCCAGCGGGAATGTTGCCGCAGGTGTTTAAAATGCCTGTCCCTGCCGGGGACGATATTTCAGTGACTGTTGTATCTTTGTCGGACGGGAGCTACGGGGTGATTGCATTGGATAAAATCATGTTGCCGGAGGCGGCTAACGAGCTTTTGGTCCGGGAATTGAGTCAGCGTTATGCGGCAAGGGCGGCACAAAGTGTTGTAACCGCCATGCGCGAAGCGGCGGACGTTGTCATACATGAGGATAGATTGTAGCCCGGTGATATTTCTGAGCTGACAATATGCCCATACGTCGGTTATCTCCTCATCTTGTAAACCAGATCGCTGCAGGCGAGGTGGTGGAGCGGCCGGCCTCTGTTGTCAAGGAGTTGATAGAAAACAGTCTGGATGCAGGTGCCGGTCAGGTCGATGTCAGTATATCAGAGGGAGGGATTCGCCTTATACAGGTGCGTGATAACGGCCATGGCATTCCCCATTCGGAGCTGAGTCTGGCTGTTGCCAGTCATGCAACCAGTAAAATATCAGATGCGGATGATCTCGGTGCAATTCACTCTCTGGGATTCAGGGGGGAGGCGCTCGCCAGTATCGCCGCAGTTTCCCGTTTTGAATTAACTTCAAGGCATAATGATGGTGAGCATGCCTGGAAGATGTTGGATTGTCAGGCCGATGCTCCCGAATTTGTTCCGTCGAACTTGTCATCCGGGACGCGAGTGGATGTACATGACTTATTCTACAATGTGCCGGCCAGACGCCGGTTTTTGCGTACCGATAAAACCGAATTTTCGCACATTGAGCAGGTATTCCGCCGCCTCGCATTAAGCCACCTGACGTCAGCGTTCTCATTAACGCATAATGGTAAAACCATATTTGATCTCAAGGTTACGGATGATTCCGACGGATTAAAATCCAGAATCAGTCGGCTTCTGGGGGGAGATTTTTCGGCCAATGCGATTTATCTGGAACATGCCGGTGCCGGTCTTGCGCTGAGAGGCTGGGTCGCTCAGCCAACTTATTCCAGATCGCAGGCCGACCAGCAGTATTTTTATGTCAACGGGCGCGTAATCCGGGATAAGCTTGTTGCACATGCGGTACGCCAGGCGTTTTCGGATGTATTGTTTCATGGTCGATTTCCGGCTTATGTTTTATATCTGACGCTTGACCCGTCACGAGTTGATGTTAATGCACATCCAGCCAAGCATGAAGTGCGTTTCAGGGACGGGCGCACCGTGCATGATTTCATTTTTCATTGTTTGCATAAATCCTTGTCCGAGACATGCGCCGGGAAACAAGTTTCCGTAAAGCCGGATGCTCTGCTGAATGCAGCCAAAGCCCCCGGCAGGGATGGTACATATTCATCACCGCAGACGAGTCTGAATATGCGAGAGGCGGTCAATGCTTACAATAATCTGTACGGTCAACCGCTCTCGGCAAACCAACCGGCGACCGTTCAGGAAGCGACCGTTTTGCCTGATTCGGCTGATGAAGAGGATATCCCTCCCCTGGGATACGCACTGGCCCAGTTGCTCGGTGTCTATATTCTGGCCCAGAATCGGGATGGTTTGATTATTGTGGACATGCATGCGGCACATGAACGGATTACTTATGAACGCCTTAAACTGCAATTTGATCAGGAGAGCATCCGTGTGCAGCCGTTGCTGGTACCGGAGCGCATTTCTGTTTCACAAAAAGATGTGGCATTGGTCGAGGAGCATCAGGATATTATTCAGTCATTGGGTATGTTGCTGGATGTCAGTGGCCCGGAGAGTCTTTTGTTGCGTGAAATTCCGGCCTTGCTGCACTCACAGAATCTAAACCGGCTGGTGCATGACGTTATAGAAGATTTACATGCGGCCGGATCATCGAATCGAGTCAGTGAGCTTGCGAATGAATTGCTTTCGAGCATGGCTTGCCATGGTTCTGTCAGGGCCAACCGTCAACTGGCTGTTGCGGAGATGAATGCATTGTTGAGGGATATGGAGGGGACCGAGCGGTCCGGGCAGTGCAATCATGGTCGTCCGACCTGGGTACAGATTGGACTTGCTGATTTGGATAAATTGTTTGACCGTGGAAACTAGACCAAAAGTTGTGCTGCTGATGGGGCCAACAGCTGCCGGAAAAACGGAGCTGGCCGTTGAGCTGGTCGAGAGCTTCAATATGGAAATTGTCAGCGTGGATTCTGCGCTTGTTTACCGTGGGATGGATATTGGCACGGCCAAGCCAGAGGCCAGAGTCTTGAGTCGCATCGTCCATCACCTTGTGGATATACGCGATCCGGCTGAACCTTATTCGGTCGCTGAGTTTTCTTCCGCTGCCGCCATATTGATCAGGGATATACTGGCCCGTGGTAAAGTACCTTTGCTGGTCGGTGGCACCATGTTGTATTACCGGGCCATCATGGAAGGGCTGTCCGAGCTGCCAAAGGCTGATGAAGCTGTCCGTCAGAGGATACTCTGCGAGGCCGGCGAGAAAGGCTGGACAGCAATGCACGAACAGCTCAGACGCATTGATCCGGCATCTGCGTCCCGTATTCATCCGCATGATCCGCAACGCATACAGCGTGCGCTGGAGGTTTACCATATCACCGGAGATTCCATGTCCGATCGGATGAAATCTGTTCGAGGCGAAGGATTGCCATATGATTTTATTAAAATGGCAGTATCGCCAGGAGACCGATCAGTATTGCATCGCCGTATTCAAATGCGCTTTGATAATATGTTGGAGCAGGGTTTCATTGACGAAGTGGTCGGATTGAAAGAACGGGGAGATCTTGGCCCGGACAAACCGTCCATGCGGTGTGTGGGCTATCGGCAAATCTGGCGATACCTGGATGGCGAATATGGCAAGGAGGAAGCCCGTCTCAAGGGTATTTATGCCTCCAGGCAGTTGGCCAAACGGCAGCTTACCTGGTTACGTTCAATTTCAGGTGTCAACTGGTTTGATTTGAGCAGGAATGTACAAAAAATGTCCGATCCGGTATCCTTTGTACGTGAAAATTTTGCATAAATGGTCCGAGTATGAGATACTCGGCAGCGTATCGGAGGTGTTGCTCCGAGATAATGATAATTAAGTCGGAGATTGTCAAATGTCTAAAAGCCATTCATTACAAGAGCCTTTCCTGAACACCCTTCGGAAGGAAAAAATACCTGTATCAATTTTTTTAGTGAACGGGATTAAACTTCAGGGCCAGATTGACTCTTTTGACCAGTTTGTTCTTTTGCTGAAGAACAATGTAAATCAGATGATTTACAAGCATGCCATTTCAACCGTTGTGCCGGCACGAAGTGTCCGTATTCAGCCCGAGCCCGACGGAGGAGAGTCTGGTAATTTCTAGTGTTGTGACTTGCGGGGACGGCTTTGTTTGATCGTCCCGGCGATGGTGAGCTCGCCCTGCTGGTGCATGTCGGCTTTCGCAAGGCCGGATTTTGCTCAGGTCATGGCAGTACCGGGTTTGGGGATATTCAGCAGGAATTTCGGGAATTATGTGAATCGGCCGGTACCCGAATCGTCGGCATGGTGGTTTCCTCCCGATATGCGCCTGACCCAAGATATTTTACAGGCAAAGGTAAGGCCGGAGAAATCGCTCTCAAGGTGCAATCTTCGAGGGCCGAGCTCGTTATCTTCAATCATGTGCTTTCGCCGGTGCAGGAAAGAAATCTGGAAAAGCTGTTCAGATGCCGTGTACTGGGCCGCACCGGCTTGATTCTTGATATTTTTGCCCGGCGTGCACGAAGTTTTGAGGGTAAATTGCAGGTGGAACTGGCCCAATTACGCCACTTATCCACCCGTCTGGTGAGAGGCTGGACCCACCTGGAGAGACAGAAAGGCGGTATCGGACTTAGAGGCCCCGGCGAGTCCCAGTTAGAGACAGATCGTCGGTTGATTGGCGGACGCATTAAAAAACTGGCATCCCGTCTGGAAAAAGTCAGAACTCAACGGGAGCAGGGCCGTCGTTCCCGGCAGAAGACAGAGGTCCCGGTCGTGGCTCTGGTAGGCTACACGAATACCGGCAAATCAACCCTGTTTAACCAGATGACATCAAGCGGAGTGTATGCGGCCGATCAGCTATTTGCCACGCTTGATCCAATGCTGCGGCGCGTTGATTTACAAGGGGGATCGCATATTATTCTGGCTGATACCGTCGGTTTTATTCGGGATCTGCCTCATGAGCTTGTGAGCGCATTTCGCTCAACACTGGCGGAAACCCGTGATGCCGACCTTTTGCTGCATGTAGTCGATGCATCCAGAGAAGATCGCGATGATTGTATTGAGCAGGTGGAGGCTGTTCTTGCCGAGATTGGTGCAGGTAAGGCTGCCGGTCAGCCTGTTTTAATGGTTTATAATAAAGCTGATTTAACTCATCATGGTCCCGGTGTTGATCGTGACGAGCAGGGTCGGCCAGTGCGGATCTGGTTATCGGCATATCATTCGGATGGTCTTGAACATCTGTGCGCGGCACTGATTGGAATTTTTCGTCGTCAGAAACATCACGGATGGATAAAGCTGGCACCTGAGGAATCGGCACTTCGTGCCGAACTGTATCAACGTAATGTTGTGCAAAATGAAACATATGATGAACAGGGATGCACGATTCTGGAAATCAGTATCCATGACCGCGATCTTGACTCGACCGGCCTGATGGAGAGACTGCAAACAGCCACGGCTTGAAAGGGCACTGATCATCTTGATGAAAAATTTTAACGGCACCACAAGCTCGATAAAGTTGCGACCGGTGATGGTACTGCCTACAATGGAGATTCTTTTACTCAATCAGGTATTTTCTTGATGAACAGCACCAGCAGTATGCGCCCTTCCGGGAATGGTTTTCTGCCTCGCCTGATCCGCCTTGCAGGGCTGAAGATGGCGTGGAATGAGTCTGGAAACGGTAAAGACAAAGATAATAAGAATGATCCCTGGGGGAGTGGCAGTCAGGGTGGGCCTCCTGATCTGGATGAAGTTGCCAGAAAAATGCGGGAAAAATTTGGCGGATTGCTCGGCGGCAACAAGGGTGGTCGCGGGGGGGGTTCTGCCGGCCCGCCATCCGGCCCGTTCGGGATTGGTATTTATGTCATTGTACTGGTTGCATTTGCTGTTATCTGGCTGGCCTATGATATGACTCACACCATCCAACAGGCAGAGCGCGGCGTTGTGCTTCGCTTTGGTAAATATGTGGACACTATTCAGCCGGGTCTGAACTTCCGCCTTCCGCGCCCCATTGAGAGGGTCTATAAAATTGACGTAAAAAAAATATACAACTTCACCGACAAGGCCAGCATGCTGACAAAGGACGAGAATCTGGTTGAGGTGAAGTTTTTTATCCAGTATCAAATCCAGAAGCCGGAAAAATTTTTATTTGAAGTCCGTTGGCCGAACAAAAACCCGCAGAGCGTCCTGCGTTCCATTATGGAAAGCTCTGTCAGGGATGTGGTGGGCAAGTCCACGATGGACTATGTCCTGACTGAAGGGCGCACCTCAATCGCAACCCAGACTCGTGATCTGATGCAGCAGATTCTGGATCAGTACGATACAGGTCTTTTGATAAGCGAGCTCAAACTTGAAGACGCGAGACCACCGGAAGCAGTGAAGGCTGCTTTCGATGACGCTATCAAGGCCCGTGAGGATCAGGAGCGAGCCAAGAATGAGGCTGAGGCCTATAGCAATGACATTATTCCAAAGGCGCGTGGTAAATATGCCAGAGACATTGCAGATGCCGAGGCTTACAAGGCACAGGTTATCGACGAGGCTGAGGGCGATGCCAGCCGCTTCGGACAATTGCTCACTGAATATGAGAAGGCACCGGAAGTCACCAGAGAACGCCTGTATCTTGAGACAGTAGAGAGAGTATTGGCCAATAACCGCAAAATCATGATTGATGTGGAAAGTGGTAACAATCTGATGTATCTGCCGCTGGACCAGATTGCCACACAGTCGGCTGGTGTGGCCGCATCCCGTTCGTCCACTCGCGAACAGGAACCAACAATGCGTCGCGAACCAACAACCTTTCGCACTGACTCGCGTCCGGAGATGCGCCGATGAACATGTTCAGAATTCAACTGCTTATTATCCTCCTCGTGTTACTGGCGGCGCTTGCACCACAGGCATTCTATACAGTGAATATGATGCAGAAAGCCGTCCTGCTGCAATTCAAGAAGGTGCAGCGTTCAGACTATGAACCCGGATTGTATTTCAAGATACCATTCATTGAGGAAGTTAAAAAATTCGATAAGCGGACCCTGACCCTGGATGCAGAACCTGAGCGTTTTCTTACCAAAGAGAAGAAATTTCTGATTGTGGACTCCTTCATCATGTGGCGAATTGAAGATGAAGAAAAATACTTTACCACAACCGGTGGTGATGAATTTGCGGCCCAGCGGCTTCTGGCTCAAAAAGTGAACGCCGGTCTGCGTGATGAATTCGGCCTGCGCACGATCAGGGAAGTGGTTTCCGGTGAGCGTCGGGAAGTAATGAACATCCTGCGCGCTCAAGCCAATCAGGCTGCATCTGAGCTGGGAGCAAAAGTAATTGATGTCCGCATCAAGAAAATTGACCTGCCGGACGAGGTCAGTGACTCTGTATTTGACCGGATGCGCTCCGAGCGCAAGCGGGTTGCCAATGACCTGCGTTCAAAGGGTGCGGAAGTGGCGGAACAGATTCGTGCAGATGCGGACCGTCAACGTACCGAGATACTGGCTTCGGCCTATCGCAAGGCACAGGAAATACGAGGTGAAGGCGATGCAACGGCGGCGGAAACCTACGCTGGAGCCTATGAAGAGAATGAGGGATTTTTCAAACTTTATCGCAGCCTTGAAGCCTATCGTAAGACATTCCAGGGATATGGGGATGTTATGGTGCTGGAACCGGACAGTGAATTTTTTCGCTACTTTAATGACCCGATGGGTAATGATCGGATGGACAACGGCACCATGGATGAACCGGCTGCTGCTCGGTAAGTCATTGATGCCAAGATGGATATTATCTGGAATGATCTATGGGCCGCGATTGCGCTCATGCTGATTATTGAGGGTATTGTGCCATTTATTAACCCGGGGGCATTTTACAGAATGCTGAAAGTGGTTAGTGAAATGGACTCTAAAAACATACGTATTCTGGGCGCAGTCTGGATGGGGTGTGGTCTGCTTGTTCTCTACTGGGTCAGGGGCTGACCGAATGGGCGAAAGTCGCTGGTTGCTGCCTGACGGCATGGAAGAGATACTGCCGGAAGCTGCCAGCCGACTGGAGGATCTGCGACGGCAACTGCTTGATTTATACCGAAGCTGGGGCTATGAGCTGGTTATCCCGCCTTTTATTGAATATCTGGAATCATTACTGACCGGCACAGGTACGGATCTGGATATTCAGACATTCAAGCTGACCGACCAGTTGACAGGCCGAACCATGGGAGTTCGAGCCGATATGACTCCTCAGGTGGCACGCATTGAGTCGGTCGTACTGAAGCGCAATGAGCCGGTTCGGCTGTGCTATCTGGGCACAGTATTACGAACCCGCTCACTTGAATCGGGCGGCTCCCGCAGCCCCTTGCAGATAGGTGCCGAGTTGTATGGTCACCATGGGCCGGAGAGTGATGTTGAAGTGATTTCGTTGGCAGTAGAATCTTTAAAAACTGCCGGGGTAGATGATGTGCTGCTGGACCTTGGTCATGTTGGGGTATTTCGGGGGCTGGTGCAGGATGCCGGTTTAAGTACATCGCAGGAAGCGATTTTATTCGATATCTTGCAGCGCAAATCCGTACCGGAGCTCGAACAGTTTTTGAAAAATAACGACATTATTCAATCGGCCCGGACACGGCTGGCTGTGTTATGCAGCCTTAATGGTGAAATAGAAAACCTGCCGCAGGCTGCTGTGCGTTTACAAGGCGCGGGTGAGCAGGTTCAACAATCATTGCAGGCACTGCAATCCGTGGCAGATTTACTGCTGGAACGCATTCCGGGGCTTAATCTCCATTTTGATTTGGCGGAGCTGCGGGGCTACCACTACCATACCGGAGTTGTTTTCGCTGCCTATTCAATCGGCCATGGAAAGGCGATTGCACAGGGAGGGCGATATGATAATATCGGTCGGGACTTTGGTGTATCACGCCCTGCCACAGGCTTTAGTGCCGATCTGAAACAATGGGTTCAACTATCAGGCTGGAACACGACACCCTGTCGCCCGGGCATACTGGCACCGTGGGATAACGATCCTCAGTTACAGAAAACAATCACCCGTTTGCGCGCAAAGGGCGAGCGAGTGATACAGAATCTTGCCAACCAGAGTGAAGTGGACGGTTGTGACCGCCATCTGGTCAAGCGGGGTGAAGCCTGGGAAATCGCATCCCTTCCGGGAGGCCACATACACCCGTCCCGGGTCGGTAGAAGCACAGAGCAATGAGCGTTTTTTGCTGATTTTGGCGATATATCTCTGTATCGCGGCAAGCTCTTTTTTATCAACAAAGACATCAGATGGTCGCATCTGAGCAAGACATATTTTCAGGAAAAAATTATGGGTAAAAGCGTCGTAGTTGTCGGTACCCAATGGGGTGACGAAGGCAAGGGAAAAGTAGTTGATTTACTGACTGGACGGGCACAATCAGTGGTCCGCTTTCAGGGAGGGCACAATGCCGGTCACACATTGGTGATTGACGGTCAAAAAAATGTCCTGCACCTCATTCCCTCCGGCATCCTCAGAGAAGGGGTTTGCTGCATGATTGGAAATGGCGTCGTGCTATCTCCTGACGCCCTGCTGAGAGAAATGGCAGAATTAAATGAATGTGGTATTCCCGCACAGGACCGCCTGCGTCTGAGCGAATCCTGCGCATTGATTTTTGACTATCATATTGCGCTCGATCAGGCGCGTGAAATTGCACGAGGCAAAAAAGCCATCGGCACGACAGGCCGCGGTATCGGTCCGGCTTATGAAGACAAAATTTCCCGTCGAGGTCTGCGTCTGGGTGATCTGTTCTATCCTGAGCATTTTGCGGAAAAACTGCGGGGAGTTATGGACTACCATAACTTTGTTTTACAACACTATTTCAAGGCCGATACCATTGATTACCGAATGGTACTCGACAAGTCTCTCAAAGCGGCGGAAGCTCTGGTGCCGATGACCGCTGATGTGACGGGCCTGTTGGCACGCGCACGTCAGGCAGGAGACAACATTCTGTTTGAGGGTGCTCAGGGGGCACTGCTCGATATCGATCAGGGAACCTACCCGTTCGTAACATCCTCAAACACGACTGCCGGTGGTGCGGCGACAGGTACAGGCGTTGGCCCCTGCCATATAGACTATGTGCTCGGTGTTACCAAGGCATACACTACCCGTGTTGGTGCGGGACCATTTCCAACCGAACTTTATGATGCTGCCGGCCTGAATGATCCACATGGCCGGCATATGGCCGATAAAGGTCATGAATTTGGAGCCACGACAGGGCGTGCCCGCCGCTGCGGATGGCTGGATATGGTCGCGCTGAAACGGTCAAACCAACTCAACAGTGTAACGGGCATGTGTATTACCAAACTGGACGTACTGGATGGCCTGCAAACCATCAAAATCGCTACGGCCTATAAATACCAGGAAAAAATGATAGATACGCCGCCGGTCGGCGCGGAGACTCTGGACGCCTGTGACGTGATCTATGAAGAATATCCAGGCTGGTCAGAAAGTACTGCCGGTGCCACATCAATGAGTGACCTGCCAAAAAATGCGCGTAATTATCTAAATGCCATAGAAGAACTGTCCGACACACCCATCCATATTATTTCCACGGGTGCAGACCGTCATGCCAATATAATCATTGAGCAGCCATTTGATTAGTGCCTTAATACACAAGGCGTCAAAATCAAAAATACGAAAATAAACATTCTGTGCGCAACAAGCAGAGAGAATCCGGCAGAAAACCGAAGTGCGTTATCGCATCTCCTGCCTGGAACCAGTTCCATGCCGGTCCGGGCAACTCAGAATCGCAGATTGGAAGAAATAACTTCTGGCTTGACCGGTCTGTCGTCAGGCTGCCAGCCGGATACAACAGGGGACGCCGTTGATTGAAGCCTGAACGAAAATTTAGCAGCATCAACACCGCATGAACCGGGGTGCATCATTTTCAGGGCAGTACGGGGAGGTATTGATGAACCCCGCTCTCCCTTAGCGCTCCCTGAAAGTAATTCTACCCTTGGTAAGATCATAGGGTGTCAGCTCGACGGTGACTGTATCACCGGTCAGGATACGAATGTAGTGTTTACGTATCTTGCCGGATATGTGCGCGGTGACCACATGACCGTTTTCGAGTTCCACCCTGAACATTGTATTAGGCAGTGTCTCGATGACCGTACCCTGCATTTCAATCTGATCTTCTTTAGCCATACTTTTGAGGCATTTGGGAAAGCGGCGTATTCTGCATGATTTGGAACGGGAAGCAAGAAGATTTTTGGCAATAAACTGATAGGTGCAGCCTGTGAATCTCGGAAAATGGTTGCGTTGAGAATCTCGTATCGCCGGTTATTCTTTTCAATTTGCCTCCTGGCAGGAGCTATATCGCAACCAGTAATTGTGCGCTGAAATAATCATTTTGATCCGTCCAGACTTTTCTGACCTGAAAGCCGGACTGCCCGGCGATCTTTGCAAACTCCTGTAATGAATACTTGTATGAACTTTCGGTATGGATACTGTCACCGGTTGCCAGAGAAAATTTCTTTTGGCCGATCATGAATGCCTGATTGGTGATGCTTACCAGATGCATCTCAACGCGGCCTTTAGACTCATTATAAAAGGCTTCATGCTGAAATTTTTCCACATCAATATCGGCACCAAGCTCACGATTAATCCGATGCAGGAGATTCAGGTTGAATGCAGCGGTGACTCCTGCCTTATCGTTGTAGGCACCATGCAACACCTGTTCATCTTTTTTCAGATCAACCCCGATCAACAACTGACCGCCGATACCGACAAGCCCGTGAATCTGGCGCATAAAGGCGATTGCTTCATCGGTGTGGAAGTTGCCGATGCTGGAACCGGGATAAAATGCGACGACAGAATCAGTGTTGCAATGCGGAGGCAGAGTTAATTCGCTGGAAAAGTCCGCACATACAGCATGCACCTCAAGCCATGGATAGTCGTCAGCCAGACTCTGGGTTGCCTCGAGCAAAAACTCCTTGGAGATATCGACACCAAGGTACTGATTGGGACGAAATGACTCCAACAAAACCCTGATTTTTTCACTGCTGCCGCTGCCCAGTTCAACCAGAATGCACTCTTCCCCTATATGATGGGCAATATCATCCACATTATCCCTGAAAATACCGGTCTCGGTGCGGGCTGGATAATACTCCGGCAGCTCACAGATTTTATCGAAGAGCACGGAACCCTGCTGATCATAAAGATACTTGGGGGAAATTGCCTTTGGTGTACGGCTCAGGCCAGACAGCACCTCGCCCAGAAAGTCACTGTCCGTGACGGAATAGTCGTGAAACTCAACGGCATTATTGGATTCAGTTGCAATGCTGTCAGGGTCTGCGGGTGAAAAATTCATAAAATTAAAGGGTTTTCAGCTTATTTCCGATCACTGTAGTCATGGTAACACACAACAGCTTTCGCTGCTACTTGAACCGGATGAGGCAGGCGCTATCCGTTTGCAAGAAATCATGTCTGATATTGCAATCGCCACCTATGCCAAATGCAGAAACTGTCTGACAGATACAGGTTCAGAGCGCCATAACCGGGCAGAGCTTTCTGGAGTGCAATATCGACAAAGCCGGGACTGAAAATCCTCAAGGGTGATTTCTCTTGCTCCCAGCGAGAATAAATGTGCCGAGCTGACCTGACAATCAACCAGATGAAAATCATTATCCAGCAGATGACGAACCAGGCAGGCGAGAGCCACCTTTGAGCTGTCACGAACTTTGGAAAACATGGATTCCCCAAAAAATATCCGGCCGATGACAATGCCATACAATCCGCCGACCAGTTCCCCGTCCTGCCAAATCTCGACAGAATGGGCGTGCTTCAAGTCATGCAAGTGCTGATAGGCCGCGATCATATCGGCTGTTATCCAGGTATCGGAGTCGCCACTGCGACCTGTGGCACAACTTTCAATGACACTGGCAAAATCACTGTCAAGCGAAAAAGCAAATCCGGCATTCCGGCAGACTTTTTTCAGGCTGCGGCTCATTTTGAACTCATCAGGCAACAGAACACAGCGCGGCGATGGAGACCACCACATAATAGACTGTCCTTCGCAGTACCATGGAAATATGCCTTTTTTATAGGCGGCCAATAGGCGTCCCGGAGCCAGATCGCCGCCCAGACACAAAAGGCCATCGGGATATTTCAGGGCAGCCTCGGCCGGGGGGAAATTATCGGGGGCAGAACCCGGCTCAATCCAGAATAATGAAGGCCGACTCATGATACTTCCTTCTTTTTATAGGCGGAACTATCGGACAACTGCCGGTAAAAATCCTGCATGGCGCGTATCTCATTCTGCAAAAACTGATCAATGGCCTGACGAAAATCAACGCGGGTAATCCAGTGTGCCGAATATGTAAATGACGGGTCAAAGCCTCTGGATATTTTATGCTGTCCCTGTGCGCCGGGTTCAAAGCGTTTAAGCCCATGCTGTATGGCATATTCAATGCCGCGATAATAACAGGTCTCAAAATGCAGGCCGGGGATATCCCGGATTGCCTCACGGTGGCACCCCCAGTGGCGGCCATATAACACATCGCGACTACAAAAATTGATAGCCATGGCAACGGGCTTTTCATCAAGGCAGGCCATGGCAATAACAATCTGCTCACCCATGGAATCACCGATTTCCTTCCAGAAGCCGGCGTTTAACGTGGCATAACCGCTTTTCTCGGTGAATGTATTGACATAATAACGATGAACCAGCTCCCACTGATCCTCATCCAGATCAGAACCGGACAGCATATCGACACGGACATTTTTTTCCCGGACCCGGCGCCGTTCCTGTTTGATTTTCTTGCGTTTATCGCGGCGCAATGACGACAGGAAATCCTGGAAACTGTGATAGTCTGCATTATGCCAGTGATACTGCACATCATGGCGTACAGACATGCCCGCCTCCTCCAGCAATTTCAACTGCCGACTTTCTGGAAACAGGCAATGCAGGCCGGAGAAACTGTTTTCATGGCAATAGGTCAGAGCGGCCTTTGCCAGCCGTGCTTCCATGACCGCATCACCATTCGGCACCAACAGACGCCTGCCGGTTGCCGGCGTATAAGGAATAGCCGAAACCAGTTTGGGATAATAGCGCACACCATGGCGGTGAAAGGCATCGGCCCAGGACCAGTCAAATACCAGCTCACCGTAGGAATTATTTTTCGCATACAACGGCATGGCACCAACCAGACTGCCGTGCCGGTCATGAGCCACAAGAAAACGCGGAAACCAGCCAAAACGCTCACCGACGGCACCATGCCGCTCCAGGGCCACCAGAAACTCATGGCGCAGAAAGGGAGAATGATCGATATTCAGCGCATTCCACTGAGCGGGCTCAACGGCCTCCAGAGAATCAATAACCTCAATATCGCACGTTACTGACGACATGAGTCGTGGGTCATTAACCCCTACAGGGCCTGATGATCCTCAAGCAGGGCATACAGACTCTCGGCCATTTTACGGTATCCTTTGGCATTCGGATGGATCGTATCCGACTTATTGGACGGGAACTGCAAAATATCGGCAAGAGCATCGATTTCTATCGGCACCCCGGTTTCCTCGGCGACCGACGCATAAAAATCGGCCGGACTCAGTATCAATGTTGGATTAGGGACAGCCATCATCACCACCTCGGCTCCTTTTGCGCGAGCCAGGGCAATCATCTTCCTGAGATTATCGGCGGCCTGCTCCAGACTCTTTTTGCGCAGAATATCATTGCCGCCATGAATCAGAATCAAAAGATCGGGCCTGTGTGCATCCAGCAGACCGGGCAGACGCGCCAGTCCCTGAGCGGACAGCTCGCCCGGTATCCCGGCATTGACAACCTTTCGGCCCGACAACTCCTGCAGAACAGCCGGATAACTTTTATCGGGAGTCGTACCGGTACCAAAGGTCAGACTATCGCCGAAAGCCAGTATGACGGCATCACCGGACAATGGTGTGAGAGAATCTGACGAACTGCCACAGCCCACCAGCAACGAAGCCAGAAACAACAAAGCAAATTTTTTCATGGTTACATTAACAACCGATTGAGGATAGATTCATAAATGCGGCTCAGGGTATCGAGGTCTTCCACGGCGACACACTCATCAACCTGATGAATGGTAGCGTTCAACGGACCAAGCTCAAGCACCTGCGCACCGGTTGGTGCAATGAAACGCCCGTCTGAAGTACCACCGGCCGTTGACAGTCTGGCATCATGGCCCGTGATCTGGCGGATAGCCTGCTGGCTGGCCGTCACCAGCTCGCCAGCGGCCGTCAGAAACGGCATACCGGACAATGTCCAGCGGGTTTCATAAACCATGTCATGGCGATCAAAAATTTCGCGGACACGTTCTTTCAGAATATCCGGCGACTGCACCGTTGAAAAACGAAAATTAAAGGCCACCCTGCACTGACCGGGGATCACATTACCGGCACCCGTACCGCTGCTGATATTTGAAACCTGCAATGTTGTGGGCGGAAAATCATCATTACCCTGGTCCCATTCCGTTGTCGTCAACTCGGCCAGCGCCGGCGCAAGACAATGTATGGGATTTCGTGCCAGATGCGGATAAGCAACATGCCCCTGCACACCGTTCACGACCAGTTCACAACTGAGCGACCCGCGCCGGCCATTTTTCACAACATCACCCACCCTGTCTGAGCTGCTTGGTTCACCCACCAGACACCAGGTAATTTTTTCATTTCGAGCCTCCAGTGTCTCGACCACCCTGGTCGTACCATTCACTGCGGGCCCCTCCTCATCGCTGGTCATTAAAAACGCCAGAGAACCCTGGAAAGTACCGCCGTTTCCCAGCAAAAACCGTTCGCAGGCCGTAGTGAACGCGGCCACACTGCCCTTCATATCCGCGCTGCCACGTCCATACAGCAAACCGTCACGGATCTCCGGCCTGAAAGGATCACTCTGCCAGGCATCCACCGGGCCGGCCGGCACAACATCCGTATGGCCGGCAAAGCACAAAACAGGAGCGTCATCGCCCAGACGTGCCCAGAGATTATCGACCTCACCGAACCGCAGATGCTCGCAGACAAAACCAAGCCCCTCCAGCCTGCCTGCCAACAGCCCCTGACAACCCTGATCATCGGGTGTTACCGAAGGACGCGACACCAGCTCCATGGCCAGCTCAAGCGTTGCCGACATGAATCTCTCCTGCCCGACAAATGCTGTCACAAGGCTTGTTAAATATCCCGCAGCAACTCATTAATACCGACCCTGCCACGGGTTTTCTCATCCACCTGCTTGACGATAACCGCGCAATACAACGAATAACGGCCGTCATCGGAAGGCAGATTGCCGGCTACAACAACCGAACCGGGCGGCACATGACCATAGCTGATGCTGCCTGTCTCACGATGATAGATTTTAGTGCTCTGCCCGATATAAACCCCCATGGAAATAACCGAACCCGCGCCGACGACAACACCCTCAACGATTTCCGAGCGGGCGCCGATAAAGCAATCATCCTCGATCACAGTCGGCGCCGCCTGCACAGGTTCGAGCACCCCGCCGATACCGACGCCACCGGACAAATGGACATTCCTGCCGATTTGCGCACAGGAACCGACCGTTGCCCAGGTATCGACCATGGTGCCGCAATCGACATAGGCACCGATATTGACATAAGAAGGCATCAGCACCGTTCCAGAACCGATATAACAACCCTTGCGGGCCATTGCCGGAGGCACGACGCGCACCCCGCCATCGCGGAAATCACGCGAATGATGGCCGGCAAACCGGGAAGGCACCTTATCCCAGTAATTGGTAAAGCCGCCATTGATAAACTCATTATCCTCCAGGCGGAAATACAACAGCACAGCCTTTTTCAGCCACTCATTGACAACCCACTCACCATCCTTCTTTTCAGCGACACGGGCCTGACCGGAGTCCAGCAACTCAATCGCCGTCATCACCGCATCGCGGGTCAACGTATCGGCGGAACGTGGAGTAATATCGGCGCGGTTTTCAAAGGCCGCGGTAATAACAGGGGCAATATCATCAGACATGGCTTTCTCTTAATGGATACCGGACAAATTCAGAACAAGGTACAGTATAACGCCTTTCGCATTCGGATGCTCATAACAGGTCTATGCTACAATGCCGGCCGCGTTGCCGGCGGTATGCAGGGTGGGCGGCAGGCTGTCACTCCTGTTCTCGCCGTCCACCCCGCGCCGCTGGTGGCGCCTGACCGCGACCGACGGATTGCGCAAGCAACAATGGAGACACAACAAGACCAGCCGACCAACCGATGAAGGCAACCACGCACAAGCCCCCCCGGCCATCCCCCGAACCGACGCCTGTCCGGCTTCAACCCCCTGCGGCATTCACACACCGCGACATAACTGCCGCTATCGGCCTCGCGCTGCTCGTTGCAGTCAGCTATTTTCCGGCCCTGACAGCCGGCTTCATCTGGGACGACATCATCTTCACGGAAGAACCGGTGATACATAGCTGGTCAGGACTGTGGAACATCTGGTTCTCACCGTCCGACATCCGCAAGGAAGGCCACTACTGGCCGATCGTCTATACCACCTTCTGGCTTGAACACAAACTGTGGGGACACGCACCGCTGGGCTACCACCTGGTGAACATACTGCTGCACATCATCAACACCCTGCTGATATGGCGACTGATGAAGCGGCTCAATGTGCCCGCCGCCCTGGCCATTGCGGCCCTGTTTGCCGTTCACCCCCTGCATGTAGAATCGGTAGTATGGATCATCGAACGCAAGGACCTGCTCTCCGCACTGTTTTATCTGGCAGCGATAAACACCTGGCTGCGCTACAACGAAGCACCACACCCGCTGCGCTACGGCGCGGCACTGCTCCTGTTCATCGCCGGCCTGCTGTCAAAATCAATCGTCATTACCCTGCCGGTCGCCCTGCTGATATGGCACTGGTGGGCGCAGGGCCGCATCCACCGCATCGACATACTGCGGCTGGCACCATTTTTTATCATCGGGCTGGCCATCACAGCCGCCGATCTGACCTACTACAACCAGCGCGAACCACTCGACCTCGACTACTCGATCATCGAACGAATCCTGATAGCGGCGCGCGTACTGTGGTTCTATGCCGGCAAACTGCTGTGGCCGGACGACCTGATCATCATCTACCCGCTATGGGAAATACAGGCCGCCGACCTGACCGGCTGGCTGTACGTTGCAGCGGCTGCCGTGCTGCTGGCAGTGCTGCTATACCGCCCATGGGGCCGCGCCCCGCTGGCCGGCATCCTGTTCTACACCATCACCCTGTCACCGGTACTGGGATTCATAGACTACGGCTTCATGCAATTCTCACTGGTAGCCGACCGCTTTCAATATCTGGCCGGTATCGGCCTGATAGCAATACTGACCGGCACCGCCGCCCGCGGCATAAGCCGCCTGAACAAGACAGCACAGCGCATAGCGACCGGCGTATTCATGGTGATACTGGCAATACTCGGCACACTCACCTGGCAGCAATCGAAGCTATACCGTGACGACCTCACCTTCTTCAGCTACATTCTGGCCCACAACCCGCAGGCACGCGATGCCAGCCTCAATCTCGGTGCCGCACTGCTGCGTGCAGGCCGCCTGCAGGAAGGTCTCGCCGCCAGCCAGACCGCGCTTCAACAGCGCCCCGACTCGGCCACGGCCAACGCCCACCTCGGTTATGCACTGCTGCTCATGCAGCGCCTGGACGAAGCCGCTATCAGACTCACCCGTGCGCTGGAACTTGACCCCCTCAATGAGCAGGCACTCGACTACCTCGCCAACATACGCTTCAACCAGCAACGATACGAAGAAGCGCACACCCTGTACCGTACCCTGCTACAGGTTCGCCCCGCAAGCGCCCAGACCCACCTCAATCTGGGTGCCGCGCTGTACTACCTCGGCCGCCGCGAGCAGGCCCTGGCCAGTTTTGAACAGGCACTGTCCCTCGATCCGCACCTGCCGGCCGCCCAGCAAAGCACCGCCCGACTGCGCCGCAGCCTGAATAAAAAAGTCGCTGATCCGGTAAAAAAATGAACAACGGTCAGCAAAATTCGCACAAATCCGGCCTGCAGACCGGTTTTTCATTGCCTGGACCGGAATAATGCGATATAATACCCCGCAAATATCCCGGAACGGCTTGACAACGCCATTTAAACCGTCCACAATGGATATATCGTGCAGGTCGTGCCCGGACCGGCCTGCCCGCACACCGTGACTGAAATCCGGGACATTCAATCAGAGAGGAACAGACGATGAACCACCATGAATCGCCAGTAACCGATAACCCCGGTTTCAATATCACCGGTATGTTCAACCGTGCCTGCAAATCCACCAGAGCACCTGTCTATGGCAATGTCAGAAACCTGACAGCCCCGGGGGGGGGGGCCGCCCCGCCCCCCCCCCCG
>JAJDYQ010000009.1 GCA_022825085.1 Gammaproteobacteria bacterium | reverse complement strand
GGGGGGGGGGGGGTGATAGCGGCCAGTGACGGGCAGGCAGAGGCTGGTTGAGCGGATGGCTGTTTTCTGACAGCAGCGGGTGTTGACCCACAGCAAGAGGCTGGCTGCATGGCTGTGATCGGCCATCGGCAGAACCGGCATCCACAGGATCGCTCTCCACAGCGGCACGGCAACCGGCCGATTGAATCACCGTGCAGGCACGGTGAAACATGGCGGCGAACCTGCCGCCGGGCTCAGACTGGCCGGTTTTCATAACCCGATTCACATTCATTATACTGCCCTCCTTTTTCAATTTAGACGGTATGCAGGCCGAATCATCTACCCCCTGCCTGCGCACAATAACCCATTGTAAAACAGCTCGATATGGCATTGTCAAGCCGTTTCAGCAACTTATTAACACACAGTTTAGCATAAATTCCGGCATTGACCACAAAATCTGTTGATCCGGCCGGTTTTTTCGGCACTCAGCGGGGCAGACAGGGCCTGTCGAGGGCAAACCTGCCTCTATTGTCTGCTGAATGCCTGCTTTTTTATAGTGCGAAAATAATGTTCCAGCTCCGGGTCTGCCAGAGGGGTTTGGCCTGTAAAGGCATCAAACAGGTCCTGGTCCTGGTATGCCAGCAGTCTTGCAAACCGCATTCGTTGTTGTTCTGACAGTTGTTCTCCCTGCTCTGTCAGGTATGTGCGAAACAGGGCATCCAGTTCCAGCATGCCACGACGAGAGCGCCATAGAAGTTTTTGCACTTCCGGCTTCATGTTGAATGGTGCCTCAGACTGATCGTTTCAGCATCATTTGTTTGATATGTCCAATCGCCGCCGTTGGATTCAGGTCTTTGGGGCAGACATCGACACAGTTCATGATGGTGTGACAGCGGAACAGTTTGTAGGGGTCTTCCAGTGCATCGAGTCGTTCGTCTGTTGCCTGATCACGGCTGTCCTGTATGTAGCGATTGGCCTGCAGCAACGCGGCCGGACCCAGAAATTTGTCGGGATTCCACCAGAATGACGGGCAGGCAGTGGAGCAGCAGGCGCACAATATACATTCGTACAGTCCATCCAGTTTGTCTCTGTCTGCCGGGCTTTGCAGTCTTTCGTGTTCGGGTTCGGGGTCGTTGTTCACTATCCATGGCTTGACCGCCCGATACTGGCGGTAGAACTGGTCCATGTCGATGATCAGGTCCCGAATCACGGGCAGGCCGGGTAATGGCCGGAGGGTAACCGGTTCCGACAGTTCTTCCACCGGCGTCAGGCAGGCCAGTCGGTTTTTGCCATTCACATTCATGCCGTCGGAACCGCAGACGCCTTCTCCGCAGGAGCGCCGAAAGCTCAGGGTTTCATCCTGTTTTTTCAGTTCCAGCAGGGCTGCCAGCAGCATCATGCCACGCGGGATGTCGCGCAGTTCATAATCGACCATCCGCGGTTGCTGACCGGTTTCCGGGTCGTATCGATAGATTGAGAATTTCATGGTGTGGGTTCCTTCTTCAGTAGGTGCGCGGTTTCGGCGGAAAAGATTCGACGCCCAGCGGTTTCATTTCAACGGCCCGGTATTCCAGCCGTTCGTCTTCGAGATAGAAAAGGCTGTGCTTGAGCCAGTCCTTGTCGTCCCGCTCCGGGTAGTCAATGCGTGAGTGGGCACCACGGCTTTCCTGACGGGCAGCCGCACATACCACGGTGGCCAGTGCATTAATGACAAGGTTTTCGGTTTCCAGTGCCTCTATGCGTGCGGTGTTAAATACTCTGCTGTGGTCATGTATGACGGCATCGTCCAGACGACGGTAGATGGCACGGATTTTTGCTATTCCTTCGTCCATGACCTGCTGTGTCCTGAAGACGCTACAGTGTTCTTCCATTATCTGTTGTGTCTCGGCACGCAGCTCCGGTACGGATTCACCATCTCCCCGGCGTTCCCATTTGTGCAGTCTGGCAACCGCTTTTTCTAACGCTTCTTCGTGCATCGGGCGGTGATAGCGGTTCTGTTTCATGTAGTCGATCATGTTGTGCGCCGATGCGCGTCCAAATACCAGAATATCCAGCAGTGAGTTGCCGCCCAGACGGTTGGCTCCGTGTACGGATACGCAGGCCGCCTCGCCTCCCGCATAAAGTCCCGGCACGGCTTCCTGGCCTTGACCGGCAGGCACTATAATTTCGCCAAACCGGTTCGCGGGTATGCCCCCCATCGCATAGTGTGCCGTGGGAGAGATCGGTATGGGTTCCTGTACCGGGTCAATGCCCAGAAAGGTAATGCAGGTCTGACGAATGCCCGGCAGGCGTCTGGCGATGGTTTCTTCGTCCAGATGATTCAGCTTGAGCATACAGTAGTCCCGGTTCGGTCCGCAGCCGCGCCCTTCCCTGACTTCCGTGGCGATAGAGCGACTGACGACATCACGACTGGCCAGATCTTTGGCGTTCGGCGCATAACGCTCCATGAATCGCTCGCCTTCGCTGTTCATCAGATAGCCACCTTCTCCCCGTGCACCTTCGGTAATCAGCATGCCATGACCGGCTACGCCGGTGGGGTGAAACTGGAAAAATTCCATGTCTGATACGGGTATGCCGGCACGAAGCGCCATCGCTGTGCCATCCCCGGTGTTGATCAGCGCGTTGGAGGTCGTTTTGAATATCTGGCCGGCTCCACCCGTGGCAATCAGTGTGGTACGCGCCGTGATCAGGGTCATCGCTCCGGTCTCGATGGAGAGCGCCAGGGCACCCAGAGCCGTACCGTCTGCATCCCGAATCAGGTCGGTCACGAAGTATTCATCAAAGAAGTGGGTTTTGGATTTGATGTTCTGCTGATACAGGGTATGCAGTATGGCATGGCCGGTTCTGTCGGCGGCCGGCGTGGTTCTGGCCGCCTGTTCACCACCAAAATTCTGGCTCTGTCCGCCAAATTTGCGCTGGTACATCTTGCCGTTATCCAGCCGCGAAAAAGGGACGCCCATGTGTTCCAGTTCATAGACGATCCTGGGTGCCGCACGGCACATGTATTCAATGGCATCCTGATCACCCAGGTAGTCGCTTCCCTTGACGGTATCAAACATGTGCCAGTGCCAGTTGTCGGGCAATACATTGGCCAGCGCAGCATTCACACCACCTTGGGCGGCTACTGTGTGTGAGCGTGTCGGGAATACCTTGGAAATGACAGCTACCTTTTGATCGGCCCGCGCCAGTTCGAGTGCCGCCCTCAAACCGCATCCGCCGGCACCAATGATCAGTGCATCAAATTGACGCCTTTCTATCGTCATGTGGCCACCAGTATCAGTGTCCGAAGTATGGAAAATCCGCAGCTCACCAGCAGAATGGCAACGAGTGCCAGCACTGTCAGCCGGATGCCAAGATGGTGTATGTAGTCTATGATCACGTCGCGCAGCCCAATCCATGCGTGCAGGAGCAGCAGCAGAAAAAACAGCGCCATGGTGATAACGACCATGGGGGATGCCAGCCATATTGTGAGGTCATGGTGTGTCGCCGGTGGTGTCAGAATAAAGTGTTGCAGGATATATACGAAGTAGATGCCCAGATAGATCGCACTCATTCTCTGTACAAGCCATGCCTTGAACCCGGATACCTTGCGACTCATAGCAGTATCGCCCCTGTTATCAGCGCGGCTATGACTGCGATTGCCATTACCATTGCCGCACTGGTACGCGCCGACGGCTTGTCAACACCGATATCCATGTCAATCAGCAGGTAACGGATACCGGCGAGCAGGTGATGCAGCAGGGACCATGTCAGTATCAACAGCATCAGCTTTATGACGATATTGTCCATTATCGCGCCGATCTCCAGAAAACCGGCTTCATCCCGCACGGCGGTATGCAGCGCATAGGTCATCATTGGAATGGCCAGAAACATGAGGACACCGGAAATACGGTGGGCAATGGAAACCATGCCGGGAATCGGCAAACGAATCTGAATCAGATTCAGGTATTTGGGGCGTTGCTCAGGCTGCATCATGGATTCCCGTCATTGATTTCCAGTACTATAGCAGATCATAAACAGGGTTATTGACCTGCAGCAGCAGAATACTGTATTGAAAAAATCTCTGCAAGAGCACTCTAAAATTGATTACCATAAAGCAACCCTGAATTTAATCGGTATTTCCAGAGATATTACAACGGAGTGATGACCATGCAAACCGACTGGCGGGCTTTTCTTGCACAAAGCGGGGCAGAGTTTGATGAGGGTCGCCTGCTGCATTTCGGCAACCCTGAAAGAGAGTTGAGGATGGTTCTCGGTGGCAACATTATATGCGACCTCAGCCATTATGCGCTGCTGGCTGTCAGCGGTGCCGATAGTCTCGGCTTTCTGCACAGTCAGTTCATTAATGATGTTCAGTCTCTGGATGAGCGCCACAGTCAGCTCAATGGCTATTGCAACCCCAAGGGGCGGCTTATCGCCAATTTTCGTATCTTCAGGCGGGATGAAATCATTTATCTGCGCTTCCCCGCCGAAATGACGGAGTCCATCGTTAAAAAACTGAATATGTACAGGATGAGAAGTCAGGTGAGCATTGAGGATGTTTCGGACAGTTTTGTACGGATCGGGTTTTCGGGAAAATCGGCTGATGAAAAACTGGCCGAGGTGCTCGATACCACGCCGATTGAGGTCAATGAGGTGCTTCATCGTCATAACCTGACTGTGATCCGTGTCCCCGGTATCACTCCGAGTTATGAGCTGTACAGCGATGAGGCCAGCATCCAGGATGTATGGAACCGGTTGAATGTCGATAGCGCACCGGTAGGGCCGGAGGCGTGGAGGTTGATCGAAATACTCGCCGGCATTCCGCATATCATGCTTGAGACCTCTGAAAAATTCGTGCCCCAGATGTTGAACTATCAGGCCATAAACGGATTAAGCCTGCAAAAAGGCTGCTATCCCGGCCAGGAGATTGTTGCCCGAATGCACTATCTGGGAAAGTTGAAAAAGCGTATGTATCTTGTCCGCATAAAGAGTGATTGCCGCCCGACAATCCATCAGGAGTTGTACAGCAGCAAACAGGATGCCGGCGGCAAAGCAGGCCATATCGTCAATGTCGAACGCCATCCCGACGGGGATTATACCGCTCTGGCGGTTATTCAGATCGATGATGTGCAGTCAGCCGATATTTATCTGGACAGTGCTGACGGGGCAAAGCTGGAAATAGCGGAGCTGCCTTATCAGGTTGAATTGCAAGAGTAATCCCGACGGGGTTCTATGAGTAGATTCCTGCTTTCGCAGGAATGACGGGTTGAATTTCA
Source organism: Gammaproteobacteria bacterium (assembly GCA_022825085.1). Taxonomy (GTDB): domain Bacteria; phylum Pseudomonadota; class Gammaproteobacteria; order JAJDYQ01; family JAJDYQ01; genus JAJDYQ01. Next base: position 6,602 of record JAJDYQ010000009.1, on the reverse strand, counting down.
ACAATAATCCCGACGGGGTTCTATGAGTAGATTCCTGCTTTCGCAGGAATGACGGGTTGAATTGCAACAGTAATCCCGAAAGGGTTCTATGAGTAGATTCCTGCTTTCGCAGGAATGACGGGTTGAATTGCAAGAGTAATCCCGAAGGGGTTCTATGAGTAGATTCCTGCTTTCGCAGGAATGACGGGTTGAATTGCAGCAATAATCCCGACAGGGTTCTATGAGTAGATTCCTGCTTTCGCAGGAATGACGGGTTGAATTACAACAATAATCCCGACAGGGTTCTATGAGTAGATTCCTGCTTTCGCAGGAATGACGGGTTGAATTGCAACAGTAATCCCGACAGGGTTCTATACTTCTTGCTGCAAGCCTATTTTACAGGCTTCATCTGCGGGAACAGCAGCACATCGCGTATGGCCGGTGAGTCCGTCAGCAGCATCACCAGGCGGTCAATGCCGATACCTTCGCCGGCAGCAGGCGGCAGTCCGTATTCCAGTGCCTTGATATAGTCGGCGTCGTAATACATCGCTTCATGGTCGCCCGCTTCCCTGATTTCCGTCTGTTGCCTGAATCTTTCTGCCTGATCTTCGGCATCATTCAGTTCTGAAAATCCATTTGCCAGTTCGTGCCCTGCCACAAAAAGCTCAAACCGGTCGGTTACTGCGGGATTTTCATCGTTACGGCGCGCCAGAGGTGAGACTTCCGCGGGATAGGCTGTGATGAATGTTGGCTGATCCAGCAGTGGTTCTACGGTATTTTCAAATATCTCCAGTTGAATTCTGCCCGGCGGATAGTCGTCTTCGATATCGACTTGCAGCGATTTTGCGAGCCTGACGACCGCTTCCGCAGATGCCAGTTGTTGAGGTTCAATGTCTTTATTGTGGTGCAGTATGGCTTCCTGAACAGTCATGCGGGCGAAAGGCTGTGAAAAATCATATTCCCGCCCCCGATAATGCACCATGGTCGTACCCAGAACCGATTCTGTCATGCGACGCAGCAGGTCTTCGGTCAGATCCATCAGGTCATGGTGGTCGGCGTAAGCCTTGTAAAATTCGATCATCGTAAATTCGGGGTTGTGGCGAGTGGATAATCCCTCATTTCTAAAGTTACGGTTGATCTCGAACACGCTCTCAATTCCACCCACAACCAGCCGCTTCAGGTAAAGTTCAGGTGCAATCCTCAAATACAGTGGCATATCCAGTGCATTGTGGTGCGTTGCAAATGGTCGGGCAGCGGCCCCTCCCGGCATTGAGTGCATCATTGGTGTCTCTACTTCGAGAAAACCCGCACTGTTAAAATAATCACGCATGAAGTTAATGATCGCTGAACGCCTGTGAAATACTTCACGCACCTCTGGATTCATAATGAGATCGAGATAACGCTGACGATAGCGGGCCTCAATATCCGTCAGTCCATGAAATTTCTCCGGCAGCGGTCTGAGGGATTTGGTCAGCAGCCGTATCGTATCCACGCGCACGGAGAGTTCGCCCTTGTTGGTTCTGAATAGTGTCCCTTTGGCACCCACGATATCACCAATATCCCAGTGCCTGAAATCATCGTCATAAAAACCTTCCGGCAGCACGTCTCGCTGAACATAGAGCTGAATCCTGCCGGACATGTCCTGGATATGTACAAAGCAGGCTTTTCCCATGATGCGCCTGCTCATCATGCGACCGGCCACACTTACGCTTATCGCCGCGTCCTGCAGGTATTGCCGGTCATGCCCGGCATGTTGCTGCACCAAATGGCCGGCAGTATGGGTGCGACGAAAATCATTGGGGAACGCTGTTCCCCGTGTGCGTAGTTCAGCCAGTTTCTTGCGCCTTTCGGCAACCAGCCTGTTTTCATTTTGTTCTGACATGGTCATTTTCCTGACAGGGTTCAGATTCCGGATTTCAGACTGGCCTCAATAAACTGGTCAAGGGAACCATCCAGTACCGCCTGCGTATTGCCTGTTTCAACACCCGTCCGCAGGTCCTTGATACGCGACTGGTCCAGTACATACGACCGGATCTGGTTACCCCAGCCAATATCCGATTTGGCGTCTTCCAGAGCCTGTTGATCCGCATTGCGTTTCTGCACTTCGAGTTCATACAGTCTGGCCCTCAACATTTTCATGGCCTGACTCCTGTTTTTGTGCTGAGAACGATCATTCTGACATTGTACAACGGTACCGCTCGGCAGGTGTGTCAGACGCACGGCCGAGTCTGTCTTGTTGACATGCTGACCGCCGGCACCACTGGCACGGTAGGTATCCACACGCAGGTCCGCCGGATTGATGTCAATCTCCACACTGTCATCAATCTCAGGGGAGACAAAGACCGCCGCAAAGGAGGTGTGGCGCCTGTTTCCAGAGTCAAAGGGTGATTTTCGGACCAGACGGTGAACCCCTGTTTCAGTGCGTAACCAGCCAAACGCATATTCGCCTTCGTATTTGACTGTGGCACTCTTTATGCCCGCCACATCACCGGGCGAGGCTTCAATTAATTCTACCTTGAAACCCTTATCCTCGCCCCAGCGTAAATACATGCGCAGCAACATCTCGGCCCAGTCCTGCGCCTCCGTACCACCCGAACCACTCTGTATATCCAGGAAGGCATTGTTCGCATCCATTTCCCCTGAAAACATGCGACGAAATTCCAGCATCGCGAGCTTCGTCTCAAACAATTGCAAATCCCGGATAATCGAATTAATGGCATCTTCATCTTCTTCTTCACGCGCCATTTCAAACAGCTCCGAGGCATCATGCAGCCCGGCAGTCAGCTCATCAATAACATCCACTATCTTTTCAAGTTCGGCACGCTCCCGCCCAAGGCTCTGGGCACGCTCCGCATCGTTCCAGACACCCGGTTCTTCAAGCTCTCGCCTGACTTCCACAAGACGTTGTTTTCTGTTTTCGTAGTCAAAGATACCTCCCAAGAACCTCTATACGGCTCTGCATCCCGGCTATCTGCACAAGTATGGCGTTTAGTTCCAGCATTGATTATGGCATCGGTAAAAGAGGTGCGATGGTACACCAACAGGCAACGGCTGTTAATCGGTATGGCGAACTATCAATTGAAGGTCTTCAGCGCCTCGATATCGATTGACCGATAGTTCAAACACTATCCGGACATGGTGGATATTTTCAGGCCATCGGTCCGGTGCGGCATTGAAGGCTATAGCCTCAACCTCTACATTGTCTCTGGTCAGGTTCAGTTTCAGGTGTGCTTCATCTTTGCCTACGCGGCACCGGTTGACAACCTCAAATTCGCCGCTAAAGCATGGCTCAGGAAATTGCTGCCCCCACGGACCTGCCTCTTCTATCGCCAGTGCTGAATCAATACTCAGTTCTTCAGCACTCAGCTCTCCGTCGGTTGATATGCACATCTCGCGCACATCCGGCCCAAGGCTGGCATCCACATAAGACTCAAACAGTCGATGAAATACATCAAGGTTGTGTCCCGCTATCGTCAGTCCGGCCGCCATGGCATGACCACCAAACTTTTCGATGATGCCCTGATTGCGGGATGCAATATCTGCCAGGGCATCACGTATATGAAATCCCGGAATGGAACGTGCCGAACCCTTTAATTCTCCATTCTGACCGGCTGCGAAGACAATCGCTGGCCGGTATTTTTTTTCCTTGATCCGGCCCGCCAGGATGCCCACCACACCCTGGTGCCATTCAGGCTGGTACAGACAGTATGCCGCAGGTATGTCTCCTTCAAGATACAGCTTTTCCAGCATGATATCCGCTTCCTGCTCCATGGCATCGCTGATCTGCCGGCGCTCTGTATTGATCATGTTCAACTCTTCAGCCAGCATCCGGGCCTGCGACTCGTCATCTGTCAGCAGGCATTCAATGCCGATCGACATGTCATCAAGTCTGCCCGCAGCATTCAGTCTCGGCCCCAGTGAAAATGCCAGATCCGATGATTTCAGATAGCTCTGGTTTCTGCGCGATACCTGTATCAGGGCCCGAATGCCGGCATGTGTGCGGTCGGCGCGTATTCGCTGTATCCCATGATGCACCAGTATCCTGTTATTTTTGTCCAGCGGCACCACATCGGCAACTGTTCCCAGTGCCACAATATCGAGATAGTCCGCAAGATTAGGTTCATCCAGTGAATGTTTGCCAAACCAGCCGTTTTTCCTCAAATATGCGCGCAGCGCCAGCATGATGTAAAAAACCACACCGACACCTGCCAGATTTTTACATGTAAATTTACACTCAGGCTTGTTGGGGTTGATAATAACCGTGGCATCCGGCAGTTCGCTCCCCGGCAGGTGATGGTCGGTAATCAGCACGTCCATGCCCGCTTCACGGGCCTTTCTGACGCCCTCAATACTTGAGATTCCATTATCAACGGTGATGATCAGATGCGGCTGTGACTGCATCGCCACCTCTACAATCTGCGGTGAAAGTCCGTAACCAAATGCAAATCGGTCAGGCACAAGATAATCGATGTTGCGCAGTCCGTAGCTCCGCAGGATGCGGATAATCAGCGCCGTACTGGTCGCGCCATCGGCATCATAATCACCCACAATCAGGATCTTTCGCTGCTGCTCCAGTGCCTGCGCGAGGAGCTCGACAGCCCGGTCAATATCGGATAGGCCATCGTATGGCAGCAGTTGATCCAGTTGCAGGTTGATGTCGTCGCTGCATGTTGCACCGCGCGCTGCATAAATACGCTGTAATAGCGGAGGAAGGCTGTTATCCCTGAAACTACCCGCCATCTCACGTTGCACAATACGGGGGGTCACGGCAGCAAATACCGGGAAATCGGGCGCACACGCCTCCAGAATGCACGGATATCCCGACGAAAACAATGAAAACGAAAACCTGAATCCGACATTAATGATAGCTCCTGAATATCACCATCACGCAACTGCCTGACCAGTGGTGTGATCACGCTGTCCTCACAGCCCTGTAACGCCCGCAACCATGAGCCGGGGTCGTTTAATTGCCGGGCCCGCATCAATGGCTCATAAACGATCAATCCGTGATTCCATCGCCCTGACATTATCAGACTATCATCAGCCCCTTGCCCCATGGGTTCGTAACAGCTATTGCCATGTAAACACAATGATTCTAACAGTTCACTGTCACCGCTGCAATAATCATAATTCCTTGATCCGAGAGGCAGCAATGGGCCGTTACCCCAGAACCACAGGCTGTTGACAGGCAACTGTCTTTCCTGCTGGCGGTACAGATTGATATCCAGCGTTGCCAGTATCATCTGGATTTCATTCAACAGCGTATGCCACCTGCTCACATCCCTGCCCTGGGGTAAATATTGATTGATCGGTTTCATTATCACATCGTGGAGCGGTGTGCATGATACGTCAGGCATATTGTTCTCAAATCGGAGGTACCAGCGCCGGGGGTGCGGTGTATGCAGGATGGCATCATATTTTTTAAACAAGGGAGCTATCTCATTACGTATGCCCGCAATCTCATCGTCCCGCAACCTCAATCGCTCAGGGTCCTGCATGACAAGAGAATGTGTATCGGGATGCAGATAAACCGGGTCGGCTCTCATCCAGCCGTCGGTGCTGTCTCGATTCCCGGTATTGAGCAGTCCGTCCAGCATGGCCGTCAGACCAGCGACCGGTATCTGTTCAACCGGTAATATACTACCTGAAAACTGTTCATAGAGCCAACTTTGATAGGGGGCATCCGATACCGGCCTGGAGTCTGCACATGAGAGCAGTTTCTGTAGATTATTCAGCTTTAGTTGATTAATGTCATCGGCACCGATTCCATTGAGCACCGGAAACAGTGCGGGAACATTCAGAGTCACTTTCATAAGCAGCAGCCTGCTGATTCATGCCGGCTTTTGTATCGGCTTCAGCGCATCCGATTTTGAATGATTGTCGGCAGTTTTAATCTTTGTATTTTTCCTGAGGGCCCTTTTGGCAGCTCATCCATAAAAAAGATACGCCTGGGTGATTTGAATTTACCCAGCACAGATTCAGCCAGCTCTAACAGTTCTTTTTCGCTGCACTGCATATCTGCTTTAAGAGCAACACAGGCTATAACTTCCTGCCCATAGTTTTTGTCAGGATAACCAAAGCCGGCTGCCTCAAGAACAGCCGGGTGTCCGTAAAGCGCCTCATCAATTTCGCGTGGCGCAATATTTTCACCTCCCTTGATAATCAGCTCCTTTGTTCTGCCGGTAATAAAGAAAAAGCCATCCTCATTTTTCATGGCTATATCGCCGGTATGCAGCCAGCCATCCGGTTCCAGAGCTGCACGGGTCGCTTTTTCATTTTTGTAGTAACCGGTCATTACATTATCTCCGCGAATCATCAGTTCTCCTGATATGCCTGTCGGACATTCATTGCCGCTTTCATCTATCACTCTGGCTTCATTGCCAATCGGTTTACCCGGCGAGCCATATTCAGATTTCGCGGGAGGCATTGGATTGGAGAGTATCTGGGCCGCGGTTTCCGTCAATCCCATTGTTTCCACTATAGCAACACCAAAACGCTTTTCAAATGCCCTGTGTATCTCCGGGGCCAACGCGGACGACGCTGAGCGCCCAAAACGCAGGTTTTTCAGACGATCCGGCATCTCACAGTCAAAATCATCATGTTCGGCATCTTCCAGCAGGTAT
>JAJDYQ010000010.1 GCA_022825085.1 Gammaproteobacteria bacterium | reverse complement strand
TGATAATACCCGGACAGAACGACTCGGAAAAAGAGCTTGAAGAAATGACGCAATGGATCGTGGAGAATCTGGGGGCTGACGTACCGGTACATTTTACAGCATTTCACCCAGACTGGAAAATGCTGGACACACCACGTACACCTGCTGACACCCTCATTCGAGCGGCTGGCATTGCCCGCATGAACGGCATACGCTATGCTTATGTCGGCAACATACATAACAGACATTACGGCAGCACTTGGTGCCACGAATGTGGGGAATTGCTTATTGAGCGGGACTGGTACATACTGGGGGAATGGAATCTGGATCAGAGAGGTTGCTGCTCAAACTGTGGCGCATCGTGCGCGGGTGTCTTCCGGCGACAGCCGGGTAACTGGGGTGCGCGGCGTGAACCGGTGTGTGTTTAATTATTTATACCTGACATATAACGAGGGCAAGGAAATGGGTGGCGAAAAAAATAAAACGATCCTGTTTATGATGTATAACCTTACTTGGAATCGAGTTCCCATGGTTGTTGCATTATCGAAATCAGATCAATTTGATATCAAATATTTATTGCAGAGAAAAAAGCCTGCTCAAATATACTTCTTTGACCAGAAGAAACACCTTAATAGTCTTGTTCAGTATTTGGAGAAAAATAATGTTTGCTTTAGTTTCAAGCGTCGTTGGAGATTATTAAATTATTTGCTGACAGAAGACTATGATGCTTTAGTGATAGGAGAAGGTTGGGGGACGCCTCTCTCGTATAGGATATTACTATTTGTCATATTTTTGTTTTTAATGACAACTATTAGAAGAAAAAAGCTTGTGTATAATGCCTACGATTCGCCGGCCGACTCCAATTTGAAGCCATCCTTAGCTGCCAAAACTATGGCTCTGCTGGCAGATCGGATTACAGTCTCTGGAAAAAAACAAGCCGCCAATATTAGGCGTTGGGGATTCAAAGATAAAGATATAACGATTATCACCCAGTGCTCTCAGGTCTGGATGCTTTCAGAAAGCTTTGCTCTCGAAAGATATTTCCAAAACAGAGAGACATTTAAAATTGGTTTCCTGGGCAGATGTACTGACGAAGTAAAAGGTATTAAATACCTGCAAGAGGCATTTGAAATACTGAGTAGAAAAATTGAAAACATTGAGTTGTTTCTGGTTGGCCATGAAAGCAATAAGATCAGTAAAAATGTTTATGAGCTTGAAGCACTTCTTCCTGAACAGGTACATCATTTTTACAAAAATATAGACTTGGTGGTTTTGCCGTCAGTAGAAACAAAAGCAGGAACATTGGAGGCTTGGGGATACATTATAAACGAGGCTTATCAATTTGGGGTTCCTGTGATTACAACGAATACAGTGGGCTGTGTCGATGATATTGTCAAAAACCATGAAAATGGTTTTGTGGTCAAAGAGAAAGATGCAAAAGATCTGGCCGAGAAAATCGAGATATTGATCAAAGATGCAGAGCTATATGAAAAAATTTCCAACAATAATAAAGCTTTATTCAATGAAAAACTGACCCTTGAAAAAAACATAAAGGCATGGGAAGGTTTTCTCGGCAGCCTGTAATAAAATAAATATTATGTAATGAAGGCAGAGTGTTTTAAAGCCATGTCAGCGAGCTATAAAACAACATATCCGCCCCAATCGCATACATTATGAGCGCTATCTAATATTCAGTGGGATTTTCGATGTCAGACAATGAACACGATTCAATGCGGGAATTGCGGTCTCCGACCTTGTGGCAGGTGGCCAGAAGTGTCATGTCGGCCGCATTTGGTGTCCAGAAACGGGAGATACTGGAGCGTGATTTCAGATATGGCAAAGCCAGCCAGTTTATTACTCTGGGCATTATCTTTACGATTTTATTTATTATTATGGTTTGGGGTCTGGTTATGTTGGTGATAGAACTGGCAGGTGCCTGATACTCATTACCACCGGGAATGGAATCTGATTGAGTAGTTGCAGCCTGCCCTTCTTATTATCCCGGACCTGTGGCTTGATCCTGCTTACAGTGACTGATAGTACTCAATCAGGATCTGTGCGACCTCCGGACGTGAAAATTCCTTTGGTGGAGCTTCGCCATTACTTAGCATTTCACGCACCTTGGTACCGGATAGCAGAATAAAATCATCCTTTGAATGATCGGGTGCTTCACGCATCATCACAACCTTATTCAATTTTTTGGACCAAGCGGTATGGTCGGCCTTGAAAATTTCGATGTCTAATGTACCTTCGGGTATGCGACTGAAGATTTCCTGGGCCTCGAATGCGCCATAATAGTCACCCACACCTGCGTGATCTCGACCGATGATAAAATGAGTGGCCCCCATATTCTGTCGGAATACGGCGTGCAGAACGGCCTCGCGGGGGCCGGCGTACAGCATATCGAAGCCATAGCCGGTGACCATTGCGCTGTTGGGTGGAAAGTACAACTCCACCATTTTGCGAATTGCTGCATCACGAACCGGGGCCGGGATATCGCCTTTTTTCAATTTTCCGAGCAACATATGGATCACCAGGCCATCGCAGCCCAGGCGTTGCATGGCCATATGGCACAACTCCTCGTGTGCCAGATGCATGGGATTACGGGTCTGGAATGCGACCACTTTCTGCCAGCCATGCTCGGCGATCTCGTTACGGATTTCTACGGCGGTACGGAAGGTATCCGGGAACTCGGTGGAAAAGTACGAAAAGTTCAGTACCTCAATCGGGCCGGATACGACAATCCTGCCCTGAGAATTAAGAGCGGCCACACCGGGATGATCGGTATCGGTTGTGCCGAACACCTTTTCAGTCATGGTTGCCATCTGCTCGTCACTTAACTCCTCGATGTCCTCGATGTCCTGAACAGCAATGACCGGATGACCTTTTACATTGGGATCACGCAGGGCGATACGCCGGGCATCTCCGACAGGGCTGGCATTTTCAATCAGGTTTAATACCGGGGTTGGCCAGAAAACGCCGTTCGTCATATGCATGTTTTCTGCAACGGCCAGAGCGTCAGCTTTATTCATATAACCCGTCAGTGGATTGAAATAGCCGGCACCCATCATTACTGCATTTGCAGCGGTAGCCGAACTGACCATCATTGAAGGCAGGCTGCCGGCCTCTTTTTGCAATTCGTCATTTCTGTTCGTGTCATACACAAACAATGGATTGAGGCTGGTTGAGCCATGTGGCTTTATCATAATATATCTCCTGTTTAAGTGATTATTTCTGGATGATTCAGGGAAGTGCAAGCCAGAACTTCCCGAATGAAACTGATCAATGGCTATTTTGGCGCCTGTCGGCGACAGCAGCAGCCAATTCATGTAGCACTGGCACGGAGTCATCCCAGCTTATGCAGGCATCGGTTATGCTCTGCCCATAATTCAATGGCTGTCCCGGGATATTATTCTGTCGTCCGGCATGCAAATGGCTTTCAATCATCACGCCGACAATACGCTTTTCCCCGTCACGGATCTGCCGGGATATATTCTGGGCAACATCGATCTGGCGCTCATGCTGCTTGCTGCTGTTGGCGTGACTGCAATCGACCATCATCGCCGGATTCAGGCCGGCGGCCTCCAGGTCGTTGCCGGCCTGCTGTACACTGGCGGCATCATAATTAGGTTGTTTACCACCCCGCAGGATAATATGGCAATCCCTGTTTCCGGTGGTTTCAAAAATGGCTGAATGTCCGGCTTTGGTCAATGACAGGAAGTGATGTGAGCTATTTGCCGCACGGACGGCATCAACAGCGATGCTCAAGGTGCCATCTGTGCCATTTTTGAAGCCGACCGGACAGGACAAACCGGATGCCAGCTCGCGGTGTACCTGACTTTCGGTGGTTCGTGCCCCGATGGCACCCCAACTGATTAAATCAGCGTAATACTGTGGCGTAATCAAATCCAGAAACTCGGTAGCTGCCGGCATGCCCATATTATTCAGCCTGAGCAACAACTCACGGGCCTTATGCAGGCCGGAGTTAATATCGAAACTGCCGTCCAGATCAGGATCATTGATCAAGCCTTTCCAGCCAACGGTAGTGCGGGGTTTTTCAAAATACACCCTCATAATGATCTCCAGATCGTCGATCAATTCTTCACGGATATGCAGCAGGCGGCTGGCATACTCCAGAGCGGCATCCGGGTCATGGATAGAGCAGGGACCGATAACAACCAGACAGCGGTCACTCTGACCGTGCAGAATCCCATGAATTTTGTTTCGGGTATTGGCCGTGATTTCAGCGGCTTTTGCCGTGATTGGAAACTTCTCATGCACCGCACTGGGAGGGACAACCTCTCTGATAGTAGCGATACGCAAATTATCTGTCTGAAATTTTTTGCTCATTAAGCTCAATGATATATCTGCACAGGGGCGCGTATGATAAGTGGAAAGGCGACCGATTTGAACCACCTGATTGAGGTGCCTGTTATTCCAGACTGAATCGGTACAAACGGATGTAACGGCAGGCCATCGGATCCATTTTCAGGTGATTTCAAAGCTGTCCTGTTTAGCGAAAGGTAGAGCAAGGCTCTTCATTTTTTGCACCAGGGCATACATACCGATATGTCGCTGAGTACTTAGATGCTCATCCAGGCCGAGGCGTTTCAAAGACTCATCGAAGCTGGTATTGAGAATCTCATCCGGAGTCTTGCCGGCGAATATTTGCAGGATCAGATAGACCAGTCCGCGGATAATGGGCTGCTCTGCTTCGGCCTGATAAATAAACTTTCCTGAGCCGGACTCATCCATTTGTCCGATGATCCAGACATTACTGGCACAGCCATGTACCAGATTATCCTCGACTTTATTTTCGGAGGGGATATCGGTGAGCCTGCTGCCGAGCTCCTCCAGAAACTGATAACGTGCATCCCACTCCACGAGGAAATCGAAGGTTTCGACGATATAATCAAAGTCAGACATGGCAGGGAAGCTACCGTTCAGTGCTGTGAGGAGACTTACTGAAGCCTGGAATTAAATTCACGGACTGTACGCAGATTATTATTCATGCTGGCGATGATATCGCGGCCCTCCCCGGTGAGCTGTAAAAGGCGCAGACCTTCCCCGATATAGGGCAGGACATGATTTTCATAAAACTGTGGGTATCCCAGATACATATCATCCAGACCATGATAGCCCAGATGCTGATTGATACCCTGCTCATCGAACTCCTGAAACAGATGATTAAGCTTATTCAGATAACGGGGGTCGCTGAACTGACCGATCAGATCGGCTGCCCTTACCAGACCGGGATAATCCAGTGTGCTGGCATGGGCCTCGTCATCTGGAATTGGAAAGCGGGTCCTTTCAATGCAGCGACAGATAAAGTCCGTATCGAGAAAATCATGGGCCTGATAATTTTCAACGACAAAGGACTGCCCCCGATCAACATGATACGGCATCATGCTGGCGTCTGTTTTATTTGGCTGGAACGGGATCATTTCGTCGCCGAACCCTGAATAATACTGATCCTCCATATCGCGACGACAGGCCCCCCTGACGAAACCGATATCGTGAAACAACAAAGCCAGTATGACATGCAGCAGGTCCAGAGGAGACACGGCAGACTCCAGACTCTTGCCTTTCAGGATAGCCTGGCCGGTAGCAGTGACATACATCGTATGCTCAACGTTATGATAAGCCGCGTTACTGGTAGCAATACGATCAATAGTCTCGACTGCTGCGGTTTTTATCAGAGCGAGATATTGCGGATGCTGGTCACCATACTCGGAACGATAGGCATCCACCAGCCGCTGCTGCAATTCGGTTTTCAGGGTTTGAGTAACATCCAGCATTAAACCACCGTAATTTCCAGTTTGGTCACTAAACAAGGACCATCTTACAGTCTAGCGGTTTATCGTGACACCATCCATGAAAAAATCATGGCAGAAATGTGAAATGAATCCGGTTTTCGGATTCATTATGGCAGGCTGCGATTACGGATGCCATTCGGTAGTCATCTGCGGCATAATACGGCCTCCTTGATAACACGATATTTGGACCAAAAGCAGATGAGCACTGAAAATACTGCGGTTGACAAAGTTGTGCTGGCCTATTCAGGCGGGCTGGACACATCGGTCATTCTGGCCTGGCTGCAAGACACCTATGGCTGTGAAGTAGTGACGCTGACAGTGGATATAGGTCAGGGAGAAGAAGTCGAGGCGGCGCAGGACAAAGCCCGGCAACTGGGGGTTCAGGAGATCTATATAGAGGATTTGACGGCTGAATTTGTGCGCGACTATGTTTACCCGATGTTTCGCGCCAATACGATTTACGAAGGTGAATACCTGCTGGGCACGGCGATAGCCAGGCCACTGATAGCGAAGCGGATGGTCGAAATTGCAGATGAGACCGGGGCAGACAGCATATCGCATGGAGCGACCGGCAAGGGCAACGATCAGGTTCGTTTTGAAATAGGTGCCTATGCCCTGAAGCCGGATATAAAGATCATTGCGCCGTGGCGTGAATGGCAACTGACCTCACGCGAGATGCTGCTGGAATATGCTGAAAGCCGTGGTATTCCGATAGAAAAGAAACGGGGTACAGCCTCGCCATACTCCATGGATGCCAACCTGCTGCACATCTCCTACGAAGGAGGCGAGCTGGAAGATCCCTGGAATGAGCCGCCTGACAGCATGTGGCGCTGGAGCACATCTCCAGACAAGGCACCGGATGTCCCGACCTGTCTCACCCTCGGTTACCAAAAAGGAGACATCATCTCCATTGATGGACAGCAACTGGAACCTGTAGAAATACTGAGCAGACTCAACCAACTGGGAGGTGCGAACGGTATCGGTCGTCTGGATATTGTTGAAAACCGCTATGTGGGGATGAAATCGCGTGGTTGCTACGAAACGCCGGGCGGAACCATCATGCTCAAGGCACACCGGGCGATTGAATCAATAACCCTTGATCGTGAAGTAGCCCACCTGAAAGATGAACTGATGCCCCGATATGCCAGCCTGATATACAACGGCTACTGGTGGTCACCTGAGCGACTGCTGCTGCAAGAGATGATTGACAGATCCCAGCTATACGTGAACGGCGAAGTTCGTCTGCGACTTTACAAAGGCAATGTTGAAGTTCTTGGCAGGCGCTCAGACGATAGCCTTTTTGATGAAAATATCGCCACATTTGAAGATGATCGAGGAACTTACCAGCAACAACAGGCATCTGGATTTATCCGGCTGAATGCCCTGAGACTGATCACCGCCGCCCAAAAGGGTCGCATCCCATAAGAATCCTCATCCGGTTTCCAGCAAATGAGCGATACGTATGGAAGCGGGTGGATGAGAATCATAAAATGCCGAATGCAGCGGGTCAGGCGTCAGTGTACTGGCATTTTCCTCATACATTTTGACCAGAGCCGAGATCAGCTGAGAACCATCGCTTTGCTGTCTGGCATACTCATCGGCCTCAAACTCATCCCTTCTTGAAAGGGCTGCAAACAGCGGAGAAATAAAAAAAGTGAACAACGGCATGACCAGCATAAAGAGCACCAGTCCGGTATGGGAAGACACCTCACTGACGCCCAGGCCGAAATAGAAAGCCGGGTTCTCGAACAACCAGCCGAGAATGGCGAGGCCGGTCAGACTCAGGGCCGACATCAGAACGATACGCCGCCTGATATGGTCATATTTGAAATGGCCCAACTCATGCGCGAGTACGGCTTCAGTCTCATCGACGCTGATATATTAAATAGTCAGGTATATAATACTATTCTTAAACAGAAATTTTATTTTTTTGAGGAAAATACAATGAAGAAGAGAGCTTATGGTGCTAGTTTGCATGGCAAAATTATGAAGAGGGCCTTGCTGATTGGTTTTTTGCCATTGCTGATTATCAGCAGTTTCTGGTTATATTCTTTTCATCAGTTAAATCAGGATGCTTCCACGTTGCTGTCTCGTGAGGAAAGTAGGTTAATGGAGATAACGGTGGGTGATTCGATTCAGGCAGTGGCCGAGTTGACAATGAATCGTGTGGATGGCTTTTTACTTGAAAGAATCAGTGATGCCAGAGACTGGGCCAGCACACCGATTGTGATTGATGCAGCGGTACAGGCAGCACAGATTCATAGTGAAGAAGGTTTTTCCGGCATGCCTATTGCCGAGGTGGAGGAAATTTTCAAGGAGGAAAAGACACTCAATATATCGCCGGATGCCACGAATTATCTTTTGAGACAAATTGAGAATTCGCCTTATTTCGGAGAGATATTTTTCACGGATCGTTATGGGTTTAATGTGGCCGTGACCAATCGAACTTCGGATTTTGTTCAGCGTGACGAAAACTGGTGGAAATCGGCTTGGGAAAATGGGATTTCGATTAGTGAGGTGGAATATGATGAATCAGCTCGAGTATGGTCCATCAGCATTTCCATGCGGATTGATAATCCGGTCACGGGTAATAGTGAGGGGGTGATGAAAACAGTTCTCGATATTTCAACGGTACAAGGAATTGCGGATTCGCAATCGATCCAGATTGAAGGTGGTGAGATATCAATCGTTAATGAAGCGGGATTATTCATTGCTGAAACAGAGAATGATCATTTGGCGACCCGCATTATGAACAGAAGTGCCAATTTGCGTCGGGCCAATGAGGAGGCATATAATGTTATTTTCGGGAATGAACCACAAGGATTCCTCATGACCAAAACGGATGCCATTGGTTTTGCACGGTCGGCCGGTTCTGATTTCTACCGCGGTGCGGTACCGCGTTTTTCCGGTTTTGAATGGCGGGCAGTTGTGCGGCAGCCTGATTCTTTTGCGCTTGAACCTATTAATGGTTTAAAGAAAATTCAGGCGAGTATTGGGGACTATCGTTCTTTTTCCAATTATGTACTGATTGTGACGGCGGTGATTATCCTGCTGTTTACGGTGGTATTAGCTCGCTCGCTGGCGCAAAAAATTACTGTGCCTTTGGTCGGATTGACGAAACAGGCCGACCTGATCAGCAAAGGTCAGGCCAATGAAAAAGTCACGATTGAAGAGAGTGATGACGAAATTGAAGATTTGAGCAAGGCTTTTGAGAGAATGCGCTCAGCGATAGCGGTTTTGATTACGCGAGTGAAAGAGAAATCCAAAGGTTAAAGACGGAAGTCAGGGGATATTCGTCGGATGTTATGGTTTTTTACAATCCTGCAGTTCCTGTTAAAGGTTAAAGGCATGGAAATTTGATGGCTGAATTTGTTGAAAAGCAAGAGTTTATCGCGGCGATTTTGCAGCTATCGCGAGAAGGAAGGAGTGGTTTTATCTCGGCGGTTACGGAGAACAATCGCTCCATTATGCTCCGATTTCATGATGGTTTATTGATACAAGCCGATGCCCGTTCGCGTGACGTGCTTGATGTTATTTGTGTGTTGAATGATAGCAATCGGATCAAGTTTATTTTTTCGGACATGGTGATGGAAGCGCAGCCATCTATTATGCCGATACAGCAATTCGTTGATGCGATTATTTTAGGTTCTTCAACGCCATCGGTGTCGGCGGCATCGACTTCGAATACTGGGTCACACGATTTGTTGACGCCGAATCGGCTGACGACAATATTGGGTAATTACATTGGATTGGCTGCCGGAGTGATTGTGGAGCAGGCATTCGAGGAGCATGATGGTGATATTAAAAAGATACTGAATCATATCTGGCAGGCAATACCGGATAAGGAACAAGCGGACGAATTTAAAAAGGAAACATTGGCTTTAATCGAGTGATGTCTGTTTTATTGTCATTGGAAGGCTGTTTTTCCTGATGTCTTTTTCACGTAAGAAATCGCATGAGCGGGATGACCAGCACTGGATGATCATTATCATGATGGGTGTTCTGCTTGGCAACATAATCAGTTTCGTTTTGTAAGCCAGCATCTGCTCCAGTTGATACCAGCCTGACTTCAGTATCTCACGGTTCAACCCGCTTTTTCCTCATCCGTTTTCCAGCAAATGAGTGATGCGTATGGAAGCGGGCGGATGAGAATCATAAAATGCCGAATGCAGCGGGTCAGGCGTCAGCGTACTGGCATTTTCCTCATACATTTTGACCAGAGCCGAGATCAGCTGAGAACCATCGCTTTGCTGTCTGGCATACTCATCGGCCTCAAACTCATCCCTTCTTGAAAGGGCTGCAAACAGTGGAGAAATAAAAAAAGTGAACAACGGCATGACCAGCATAAAGAGCACCAGTCCGGTATGGGAAGACACCTCACTGACGCCCAGGCCGAAATAGAAATCCGGGTTCTCGAACAACCAGCCGAGAATGGCGAGGCCGGTCAGACTCAGGGCCGACATCAGAACGATACGCCGCCTGATATGGCCATATTTGAAATGGCCCAACTCATGCGCGA
This sequence comes from Gammaproteobacteria bacterium, assembly GCA_022825085.1. GTDB lineage: Bacteria > Pseudomonadota > Gammaproteobacteria > JAJDYQ01 > JAJDYQ01 > JAJDYQ01. The sequence goes on along the minus strand of JAJDYQ010000010.1, from coordinate 2,808 downwards.
GTACGGCTTCAGTCTCATCGACGCTGAGAGATTGAACCAGGGTATCGAAAAAGACAATCCGTTTATTGGCCCCGAAGCCGGTGAAATAAGCATTACCATGTCCAGAGCGTTTAGAGCCATCCATGACAAAAATTCCATTGGAAGAAAACCCGCATCGTTCAAGCAGGGTAACGATGCGCTCCTTCAGCACACTGTCATCCAGTGGCTGGAACCTGTTGAACAATGGAGCGATGAATCGGGGATAGGCCCACATCACCAGCAGGCTGAAGCCGGTCCACACCATCCAGACAAAAAGCCACCATAGAGCTCCCGAACTCTCCATTAGCCAGAGCACCACCATAATCAGGGGAGTGCCGAGCAAAAAGGCCAGCATCAGCCCCTTGACCATATCGATGACGAACAACCGGCCGGTCATTTTATTAAAGCCATACCGTTCCTCAATGACAAAAGTCGAATAAAGCGAAGCCGGCACATCAATGGTGGCACTGATCAGCAAAAAGGAAAGAATAAAGGCCGTACCGCTGACAATACCGCCCCCGCTGAAAGACAGCCAGAAGCCATTGAGCGCCTCCAGCCCGCCGCCAAACGTCCACAACAACAGGACAACGGCACTGACAGTCATGCTGACCATGCCCAGGCCGGTCTTTGCCACGGTATAATCCGCTGCCTTCTGATGTGCGGCCAGAGTGATTTTGCCGGCGAAGGCCCCAGGTACCTGTCCCTTATGGCGCTCGATAAATGACACATGCCTGCGAGCCAGCCACACCTGCACAACCAGACCGGCCGCCAGTGCGCCCGTGACCAGCCAGCTTGTTTCGTTAAATTCCATGTTTATTTTCCTGTGTTGAGATAGGACTGCCGTCAGAGAAATGTTAAGGTAGGGTCATACTACCACTATGCAGGAAAAGGTGCCTCATGGCAGCCAGCTCGGAAAACCTGATCTGGATTGATCTGGAAATGACCGGATTAGACACATTTAACGACCTGATTATCGAGATTGCGACCATAGTGACCGATAAACACCTGAATATCCTTGCGGAAGGCCCGATATTTGCGATCAGCACGCCTGCAGAAGTGCTGGACAAAATGGATGACTGGAACACCCGTCAACATGGAAAATCAGGGCTGACTGAGCGAGTCAGGCAAAGCGAAGTCACTACGGCGCAGGCCGAAAAGGCGACCATCGAATTTCTGCGTCGTTACGTCCCGCAAGGCTGTTCACCGATGTGTGGCAGCAGCATCTGCCAGGACCGTCGCTTCATGGCAAGACTGATGCCCGAACTGGAAGCCTATTTTCACTATCGCAACCTGGATGTCAGCAGCATCAAGGAACTGGCCAGCCGCTGGCGGCCGGACATTCTGAGCGGACTCAACAAAAAAAACACCCACCTTGCGATGAATGACATTCGCGAATCCATTGCCGAGATGCTGCACTACCGACAAAGCTTTCTGCGCCTGAAAGGATGATGCCCTGACGGGCACCATACCGGGGGGCATCTAATCGGCAAACACCTCAGCCAGAAAACTGCTCATCTGCTGCCAGGAACGCCTGTCGGCATTTGCGTCATAAGCCAGTCCATCATTGCCATAAGTACCGGCGTCAGGATTGGTAAAGCCATGTCGGGCACCGCTGTAAGTATTGAACTGCCAATCCACACCAGCCGCATCGAGGGCACTCTTGAAATCGGCGACGCGCTCTTTGGGGATAAAAGAGTCGGCATATCCATGGGCAACCATGACACGGGTTTTAACAGCCTTTGCCTGAGCCTCGCTGGCGACGGGCAAAGAACCGTGAAAACTGACCACACCATCGATATCCGAACCACTATAGGCCAGTTGCATGACCGTGGCACCGCCAAAACAATAACCGATGGCAGCCGTATCATCGGCCCTGGTCAGCCGGTGTTTTTTCAGGACCTCCAGACCCAGCCGGGCGCGCTGCTGCCAGGCATCGACATTGGAAGTGATCTGGGTCATCCAGCCCTTGGCGTCCTTGGCATGAGTAGTAACCCGGTTATCGCCATACATATCGGCAGCAAAAGCCACATAACCCATGTCAGCCAGCATTTCGGCGCGTTTTTTGGCATAATCGTTCAATCCCCACCACTCATGTATGACAAGCACACCCGGACGCCTGCCCTGGATACTGTCGTCAAAGTACAAATGGCCGGTCAACAGCGTGTTGCCATCCCTGTACTCAATGGTTTCACTCACCACCTCGGCGCTGGCAGACGGCAGCAGGCTGGTCAGCAACAGGGCAAACACCAGCTTGCCGGTCAGAATGATATTCCTCATAACGTATTCTCCTGAAAAAATGGATGCCCAATCCAGGCCTCCGGGAGATACAATCCTGCTACAACAACACACAAACGTCAATCCATACCGGCCGGAACAAACCGCCGGATGACGCTGCCAGAGCAAATATAACGGCACCAGCCTGATAGGCAAGCGCCGGTTCTGCCGCGATGGATGCACTGTAAGCCATTGATTTTGAAAAAATAACTCCCGATGCCCGGCGCAGTCATGATATGTTTCAAAAAATTTGATATGCTGATGGAAAGCCGCTACAATCGGCGGCAAATCGCGGGTACCGGCTTGCAGGATTGGAACGAATGGCTGGTACAGGGTAGAATCGCGCAGACCATGCTGCAAGGGCAACATGGTCGATGCTGTACCGTCATGGCGGAACAGTGCCATGACAGGCCGGTTTTCGAGTAAAGCGGAGCCGGACGACTGGGGTGGTGCAGAAATTGTGCCAGAGCATAAACTGTACCATAATGAGTTTTAGCGAAACGGCCACAGGCCGGA